>JBFFEL010000086.1:0-16885 GCA_041558875.1 Anaerolineales bacterium | reverse complement strand
CCCATCTGGCCAGCTGGTTGAGTCTTTCCTTGCTGGCCACATTTGGTCGCTTTTTCCCGCGCACCACGACTGCCTTCAAGTTCTTGGAACCCATCACCGCCCCCATCCCCGTCCGTCCATTTGCCCGGTTGGACATGCTGAAAATACCCGCAAAGCGAACCAGCTTTTCCCCTGCTGGACCGATCTGCAGTACTTCGATCTTTTCGTCGCCTAATTCATCCTTCAGCGCGGATTCAGCCTCACCGGTAATCTTGCCCCACAAGTGAGATGCATCCCGCAGCTCGTACTTGCCATCGCTAATCCACAGGTAGACAGGCTTCTCAGCTTTACCTTTAATCACAATCGCATCAAAGCCAGCGAACTTCAGCTCCGCTGGAAAAAAGCCACCACCTTGCGAATCTCCAATGCCGCCAGTTAACGGGGACTTGGCAGCCGCGGTCATGCGACTTTGACCGGAAACAGCTGTTCCCGTGAGGACGCTGAGAGCAAGGACAAGTACGTTTTCTGGTCCCAGCGGATCCGTCCCGGGTGCTAATTCATTAAGCAGGTAGTACATTGCCATAGCGCTGCCACCCATGTACTTGCGGTAAAACACCTCCTCCGGTTCTTCTACACTTAACAAACCACTGGTGAGATCAACATGCAGAATCTTGCCGTTATATCCGTAAGACATATTTCGCTCTCCTATGAATCAACTTTGTTATCTGGTAAGAATAAACAACCACCACTTATTGATGAAAATATCTTTACCTCATCGCCATCTTGAAGTATTCGTGACCTGTCTGGCTCATGTTCTCCATTCACGCTGATCACCACCCGGCGTTTAATACCGAATTTCTCCAACAAATCGGCTAGCGTGCTGCCTGTTTCCATTTGTAAGTCTGCCTGCCCCTTCGCCTCCTTCGGCAGCTTTTCTCTTAAGATAGAATAAAGTTGTAAGTGTATGGCCAGCATTAGGATGAATTCTGAGTAATAAACTATTCAAGAAGGTGAAAACCTATTTCTAGTTTTATCTTTCAATCTATTGTAGCTCCTGGATTTTAATAATTATACGATCGGAGCGTGACCAGGAAAAGATAGATGTTGTAATCAATCCTTCTGACCATCATCTGGTTTTCTTCTCGAAGACAAGATAACGGTATTCAACAATTCCATGTGCCAGGCAAAGTTGAAGCGCCTGACCACCTAACACACTCTGCCAGTATAATTTTTTTCCCGGAATAATCCCTAAACCAACTGAGAGCAACTCAACAACACCTCCAGGGATGGGCTTCAGACGCAGGTATGGAGTCAGATTATCGCTCTTGATGCAAAGTAAATTCTCCGATTCTGCCAGAGTTTGTACATAATTCTGCTGCCATATTCCCTTTACTCCCCAACCTTCTTTAAATATGCTTAACCACTGGTCATTCTGAGAATCCAATGATTCACCTTCACCATCATCGGAACGGAAATCATCACATAAAACCAGTTTTCCCCCTGGTTTTAGCAATCTGGCAACCGCACGGAAGAAACCTTTAGGATCTGCAGTATGGGCGAAGGATTCGATCGCAAAAACAAGGTCGAACTGCATATTTATGGGAGGTGCCAGGAAATCCCCCAACAAGAAAATCAACAAATTTCCGGGATCCTTCAATAGCTGTTCTTGCTGAGCAATCCTCACCTGCACAGGACTGATCGAGAGGCCAATGCCGGTGAATTCCTTTCCCAGGCGTTCTTTTATGTAAAACAGGCTTGCGCCTACCCCACAACCCATATCCAGGATATTCAGATGTCTTATCGTTTCATTCTGGTTAGGATTTAAATCTCCTAATATCAACTCATGAACATAATGCAGTGCATGTTTACCATTCTGCACCCCCTCTCCCCAAACTGGTCGATGGATCGTACGCGTTTTGTGCTGATCGCCATAAGATAAGAAACGAGGCGTGTTGTGATCATAATAGGAGCGGATTGAATCGAGTTCCGCTTTGTTGTCATGTTCCATAGAATTCAGCTCATTCATACCCTAACCATAAAGAATAGAATATACCATAACAGTATGTCAGGTTTACTAATAACCATATGGAATAAGGTTGCCTTTCCTGGAAACTTATTTCCAAGAAAAGATGAAAATAAAATATACTTGGGTGGTCATCTTTTTGAAGGAGGGTGAACATGGACGTTCTAGCCAAAAAAACCAAAATCATCTGTACTATTGGACCATCTTCATGGGATCAAACAGTCTTAGAGCAAATGATTCTGGCCGGCATGAATATCGCCCGGATAAACCTGGCGCACGGAGATTTCGATGAACACCGGCGTACGATCGCCAACGTACGTTCGGCCTCCCAGGCAGTTGGTCAGCGGGTGGCCATATTTGCTGATCTACCAGGACCAAAAATGCGCATCGGTCCGTTGGCAGTTCAAGAGATCGACCTTGAGCCAGGCCAGAAATTCATTCTTCAAACTGGTGAAATTCTTGGTAATCCGGAACGGGTTTCCCTGGATTTTGCAGGTCTTCCAGAGGCAGTAAAACCAGGCGACAGGATTTTTATGAACGATGGCTATATTCAGCTCCTGGTAGACAAAATTCTGGGTCAAGAGGTTCACTGCACAGTCAAAGTAGGTGGTACTTTGCGTTCTTACCAGGGAGTCAACTTTCCCGGAATCGACTTGGGCATCAGCGCTTTCACAGAGCAAGACCGGGAGCTGCTGGCATTCGCTGCAGAACAAAATTTGGACGGCGTTGGTGGTTCCTTTGTACAGGGAGCAGAGGACGTTCAGGATCTGCGCCAGGCAGCAGAAGGGCTGAGTTTTCACCCTTTCATCATCGCGAAGATAGAACGGGCTGGCGCGTTAGAGAACATCGCCTCCATCCTAGAAGTCACCGATGGGATCATGGTTGCCCGAGGCGACCTGGGAGTAGAGATCCCCATAGAGAAAATCCCTACCGCACAGAAAGAGCTCATCAGGCAAGCTAATCTGGTGGGAAAACCAGTCATCACTGCCACCCAGATGCTGGAATCGATGACGAACAACCGGCGCCCAACCCGGTCTGAAGCCACTGATGTGGCTAATGCCATCTTGGATGGCACAGATTGTGTCATGTTATCCGGTGAGACTGCTATTGGTCGTTACCCGGTGGAGGCTGTATCCACGATGACTAACCTGGCACGGGAAGCTGAAACCAGGGTTAAGACCGTGGGAATCGCTGATTTATTTAAATTACAGCAAAAACGTGGGGAGATCAGCCAAGGCGATCTGGTTTCGCTGGCCGTTTTCCTCGCTGTTGAGACACTCCAGCCTTCCCTGGTGATCATCCTGGCAAAAAGCGGCGGGACTGCCCGGCGTGTCTCACGTTTTGGCCTGAGCCAATGGATTGCAGCGCCGAGCAATCTTGAAACGACCTGCCAGCACCTGCAGTTCTCGCGCGGAATATATCCCACCCTGCTAGGGGACGAAGCGATCCTGGCCACGCCTGAGGCCCGGCGCCAGTATGCCCTGGACACACTCAAACAGCACGACATCGACTTCGGATTGGTCCTCCTGGTTGAGGGCTCGGGCACTTTGAAAGCAGAGGATACGAAACGCATCGATATTATCGACCTTGGGTGAGCCGACTGATCGTTTTATCATCAAACGATTGAACTACAATACATTCCTGGATAAGGAGAAAGCAACCCTGATATTATCATTATCAGTTAAAATAAGATTGTCCGATAATTCCAGAAATAATCCTGTAAAAAGAAGGGAACCATGATTACCACTATCTTCATTTCAATATTCGCACTACTTCTGGGACTGGCGATATGTTTTGTTGGCTACCGCCTGTTCCTTGTTTTCCTGCCAATTTGGGGATTCTTCGCTGGTTTATACATCGGCGCGATGGGAACCGCGACCCTTTTTGGGGGTGTTTTTTTAGCTGATGTCACCGGATTGGTGGTTGGGGTAATCGTCGGTCTGATCACCGGCATCCTCTCCTATCTCTTTTACCTGGTCGGTGTGGTGATTGTGGCCGGAGTAATCGGATGGATAGCGGGTACAGGTTTGATGACTGCCATTGGACTCGAGCCTGGATTGGTGGTCACCTTAGTCGGTCTGGCTTTTGCAGTCGGTCTGATCATTGTCACCCTGATCTTCAACCTGCAGAAATACGCCATTATCGGCATCACCTCCATCATGGGTGCTGATTTGTTAGTTCTTTCGGGATTGCTCCTTTTCAACCGGGTATCTGTTGAACAGCTCCAGGCTGGCAGTAATTTGGTTGAACCAATCCTGCAATCATCATGGTTCACATGGCTGGTCTGGGCGGTTTTAGCAGTTGCTGGTATCGTAGTCCAGATACGTGCCAATCGTACATTCACCTTCACCCGTGAACGCTATGTGGAAGCATGGGGCTGATCACCGTAGATCTCAAGATCATATCAACACGGCAGGCTAAGGAGAGAAATTAATGTTCTATATCGATCCAGTTTATTTCTGGTACGTATTCATTCCAGTGCTGGTGATCTCTTTGGGCGTTCAGCTCTACATGAGATCGACATTTAACAAATGGAGTAAAGTGAAGAATAGTTCGAATCTAAATGGCGCACAGATCAGCCAGGAGCTGTTCAGGCACACCTCTCTACAAACCATCCGCATAGAACATGTTTCAGGCACATTGAGTGATCATTTCGATCCAGGAGCCAATGTCGTCCGATTATCGGAAAATACTGCCCGGGGAACAAACGTTGCCTCAATGGCGGTTACCGCACACGAACTGGGTCACGTCCAGCAGTACCAGACTGGATCAGCGATGATCAAGGCGCGTGGCTTCTTACTCCCTGCTCTCCAGTTCAGCCCTACGATTTCATATATCGCCATCTTATTCGGTTTGTGGTTCAACCTGAATGGATTGTTGTGGTTGGGAATCATCTTCTTTGCAATTATGGTCTTATTTTCCCTGCTCACGTTGCCGGTGGAGATCGACGCTAGCCGGAGAGGCATACGCTTACTGAATGAGGCCGGCCTTATCCTTTCTGAGCAGGATTCAGGCGGTTCAAAAGCAGTGTTGAGAGCTGCCGCGATGACCTACCTGGCAGCTGCGATTACCTCAATCTTGCAGCTGTTGTATTACATCAGCGTGGCTCAGAGGCGAAGCTGAGTAATTATCACCAGTCAAAATCAACTGGTTATACCCACAAAATATTAAAACCTGTGGAGTAAACCTCGCAGGTTTTCTTATTAATCAAACCTCGGCATCGAATAGATTTTTCAATCAATTATCACTATGATTATGCTGGTCAGCTCTTCCTTCCTGCCTTGAAAAGTTCGTGATCTTGTAATGGGTAGGAAGTAATTATCATCGCCTCAGGGTGAACAGATCTAGCTAGCAGACAAGGATTGGCGCATTGAAGCAGTTTACTATCATGACCTGCAACGTCGGAAATAACCGGGCCCCTCCGGAGCAACTGATCCCAGTGGTTCAGAATTCCAAGGCTGATGTGGTTGGCTTTCAAGAGCTGAGCGAAACACAGGCTGATGCACTAATAAAGGAGCTTTGTGATGAGTTTCCTCATCAGGTCATGCATCCGGGTGGGTTCGCTGGTAAAGCCATCCTAAGTAAATTTCCGATACTTGCCTCGGAGCAGCTCCACCTTTCGACTGTGCGGCCGGACTTGCAAGCCAGGATCGATTTCGAAGGCAATGAGCTCAATTTCATCGTTGCTCATCCACCTCCGCCCCGTCCCCATTGGAGGGGTTTCAAATTTGATCGGCAGACCTGGCAGCAGATCACTACATTGGCAAAATTAGCAGCTGACGATCCTCCAGCTGTATTGTTAGGCGATTTCAACCTGGCAGATTGGTGGGGGGAATATGCTTATCTGCGCAGCACAGGTTTAAAAGATGCCTTTTTCGAAGGTAGCATGGATCGGGGCCACACCCTTCCGAAACGGATCGGCCCCTGGAAACGATTGCTAGCTCTCAACCGCTTGCTAAGCAGCCTGCCATTATTTCCAATGTTTAGAGTGGACTACATCTGGTTTACCGATCCGCTGGTATGCCAAAAAGCTTGGGTTGGTGAAGACACTGGCTCCGACCACTTGCCGGTATTGGCTACGCTCGTACTCGAGGAATAGCACATCACTGATCAACTATTCCTTCACATACAACCCCCAAACTAGGCTTCCATCCACCGGGTGAACTTGGTGCGCGGCCAAGGGTTGGACATCCAGGAAGTATCCGGTTCAGGGAGATTCAGCGCCTCATTCACTGGCAACCAACCGGAAGGCAATGACAGAAATTGCGGACGCCCACTATTGCTGTGCCAGCGCAGCTGTCGCTCAAGATCGATCGCATGAGCAAGTTCTAACAGGGTTATGGTATCCTGTTGAACATAATCCAGCACCTCTTGATACTGGCCAGCCGCCCACAGCTTGGGAGCCATCTCTCCCGTCATCCCGGGAGGTTTGCCTTTTAACCCCATGCCTTTGGCAGCTTTATCCAGACCGATAGCGTATCCTTTCAGGCAGAACACATGGAACATCATGTCAATATGTCCCATTGCCAGATCTGTACAATCTGAAACCATCCCACTTTCTTCTGCCAGGATATCGAAATCAAATCCCAATCCATTCCAGGTCAGGATTATATATCCTGCGGCTGCCTGATCTTGGAGGTGCTTAACCAGCTCTCTTAGCTCAACAACGCTCATTCCTGGTTTGAACTCACCTTCTGAGCCCTGCCCATACCAGGTTTTAATTTCTCCATCACTAGTCATCGTCGCCGCACAGGAAATGCCCAGCGGCCGATATGCTGACCAATCTCTCACTCCATCAGGTAATATTTTTGTTATTTCAAGATCAAAAGCGGAATATTTAATTGGTTTATTCATCACAGCTCACTCAATTCTGTTTTCTTGGATATTAATCCAAATTATAGTATCACAAACATTTTCCAGTCTTGACAAACCAGGATGATCCTTATCAACAAAGGATTAGATTTTGAAGACCTGGACAGTCATTGGCGGCTTCTGAACCTATCAATCGCCGTCATAGAGAATACAAATGCAAATTCCTGATAAATTTATTTCCAAGGTGCACAAAGACTTTGGCCAGGCGGGCATTGAATGGATCAAAGATTTGCCAGGTTACCTTTCCGAATGCGAAGTAAAGTGGCAGTTAACGAATCTATATCTCGTAGAGAATCTATCCATCAACTTAATTTGCTATGCGCAATCAAGCATTTATGGCGATGTTGTCCTCAAGCTCCAGGGTCCTCACGCGGAGCGTAAAACCGAGGTTGCAGCTCTTCAGATGTTTGCTGTACGCCAGGTATGCAAATTACATGCGGTTGATGAAAAGATGGCCGCCTTACTTCTTGAAAGGATCATGCCAGGAGGCAACCTGAAGTCTTATCCTGATAAGCACGAACAACTAGAGATCGGTGCAGAACTAGTCGCAAAATTACCAATTCAGGTAAATTTGACGCATGGATTGCCCACCTACCAAACATGGATCTCAAATGCACTCAATAAAATCCTTCCCCGATTTTCATCAGATCCGCGTCTCATAAAATTGATCAATACGGCAGATGAAATCTTCAACGATATTTCTCCTCCTGGATCTCCCCAATACCTGCTGCATGGAGATCTCCATCACGAAAATATCCTGCAAAGTCATCACCAAGTCTGGAAGATTATTGATCCCCATGAAGTTATCGGCCTGCCGTTCATGGAATCAGCGCGCTTCATTCAAAACCATATCATGGGGGAAAATCAGGAATTAGACTTCGACCAGCTGGATGAAACGATTTCCTGTTTCGCTTGGAGGTTGGAGCAACCCAAAAGTCTAATCAGCCGTGCTTTATTCATTGTGCATGCCCTGTCCACCTGTTGGGACCTGGAGATGAATTCATCTCAAGACCAGATCGAAACCCAGATTTTCGAATGTGAATACATATTGGAGTTTTTGATTAGATATTAAGATTCGAATTTATCAAAAAACAAAATAATGAAGGTATAAATAAGCCAAATCCTTCAGAATCTAAAATTTTGCTCACTCTTTAATAACCCTTCTTTATCACCCGAAAATCACCCTTCATTTCTTGACACGACTTAAGTCCTACAAGTATAATAAATTTCATCAAAATTCTCTTATTACCGCTCGTTTTTAGTTATTGTTTAACCCTCGAATCGGGGAGGAGGGATATCGATTCCTTGATGAAATTCAACTCACAGACAGATCGAGTTGGCTCAAAATTCTCTAGGGCTACCCAAATAGCATGCATTTTTAATTTACATCTGGTTAATTGATCCCCTCGTGCTAATCTGAATTATATTTCTAATAAAACCTCACGGAGTTTGCTGATGAAGACGAATGAATGGATTGGAAAATCTCTGGCAGGGAGATATCATATCGAAGAATTGATGGGGCAGGGAGGTATGTCTGCGGTCTACAAGGCCAACGACCCAAACCTTAAGCGTGTGGTGGCTGTCAAGCTGATTCACGAACATCTTTCCACTGATCCCGGCTTTGTAAGCCGATTTGAGGAAGAAGCTGCCGCCATTGCCCAGTTACGCCACCCCAACATCGTCCAGGTATTCGATTTTAACGTTGAGGATGATACTTACTACATGGTGATGGAGTTTATCCCGGGAGAAACCCTTCAGGATCAGCTAAAACGCCTCAACGAAGTTGGGCGCAGTATGGAATTAGAGAATGTGGTCAATTACCTGATCAACATCTGCGATGCCAGCGATTATGCCCACGACCGGGGTTTGATCCACAGGGATATTAAACCCGCCAACATCATGCTCTCTGTGCAGAAGCAAGCCATCTTGATGGATTTCGGCATAGCCAAAATAATCGGCGGTCAGCAGCATACTGCCACCGGAGCGGTGGTTGGCACCGCCCAGTATATGTCACCGGAACAAATCAAAGGCGAGCAGCTCGACCGGCGCAGTGACATCTACTCCCTGGGCGTGACCTTGTTTGAGATGGTGAGTGGACGCCCACCATTCGAGGCTGATTCCGCCATGACACTGATGATGATGCATATCAACGATCCCGTTCCTGAGGTAAAACTTCTCAATCCAGATGTTTCGCCGAAACTGGTCGGAGTAATCAATAAAGCGCTGGCCAAATCGAGAGACGATCGCTACCAAACTGCAGGCGAGATGGCGGTCGCCTTGAGGGGAGTTTTGGGACTTCCGACCGAAGTTCCCCCTGCAGCTGCCGCGGCAGCTCTTTCCGACGCCACGGTTGTTGAAGAAGCACTAACGACGATTGAGGAACCTGAACCGGCTGCGGCTCCTTCACCTGAGGCTACGGTTGTAGAAGCAGCCGTGGTCGCCGGGGCAGTTGAGCAAGCTGCTCAACCAGACGTACAGCAGACAACAGCTGAACCGGCCACTCAACCACCCACCACGCCGCCACCTGCTCCGCCGGCTCCGCCTGCAGAGTCAACTGGTGGTTCCGGAATCTTCGGCATCAAGCCGTTGTATCTGATAATTGGTGGGATTGTCCTGATTGGAGTTATCCTGGCGATCGTATTCGGAGGCTCGCTCTTTGGCGGAGGTGATGACGGCCTCCCGGTTGCGGTGGCCTCATCTACCGAGGTAATTGAGGAGGTGGTTGAAGTCACCCCGTCTCCAACTAATATACCCACAGACACATCAACACCCGCTCCGCCGACAGAAACTCCTACGCCAACATTATCTCCAACCATAACGTTGACCCCCACCCAGACCGTTCCCCCTGGCATCCCCTACGTGCGCATTAATGACATCACCATCGATGATCAAAGCCAATATGTCGTCGAGTACGAGACTTTCGAATTTATCGAGGAAATCTCCTCCACCACGCTTCACGTACACTTCTTCTTTGATACCGTTCCTCCAGAACAAGCGGGTGTTCCCGGCAGCGGTCCCTGGATCTTATATGGTGGTCCTCGCCCCTTTACCGGGTACACGACCTTCGCCAAACCTGCTGAAGCGACAGAAATGTGCGCTCTGGTTGCCAACCCTGATCACTCAGTTCAAGCGGGCAGCGGTATGTGCTTCAAGCTGCCAGAAGAATAAAAACCATAATTATGATGAGTTAAATTAAATATTGCATTTGGTTTTGTAAAGAAGACTAATTACAGACAAGCGGCCAGGAATACAGGCTACCTATTCCTGGCCGCAGATATTAATTCAAGCAAGCCTTTGAAGAACTCGTCGTTGATCTTAACTAACAGCGCGTCCAGCAGTTCACAAAAACGGCGTAATCGCCAGTCGTTCAATACTCTTCAAATTCCAGAAATCAAGTCCCAAACAAAGTGAGGCTTTCTCTTTCAGAGTCATTTGGCCGATGGGTTCTTTGTAGTACATATTGCTTGCGTCTTGTCTCCTGGGTCGATTGAGGCGTGCTTGATTGATCAATTATTAGGACCAATTATCCATTAAGAGATTGATCGGAATAAACCGACTCAGTCGAGTTAGCTAAATGAAAAATCTTATATATTTTTGCTGCATTATCTCTGACCGTAAATCATTTGACTAAAAGATCACTATCCAGAATCTCTCTATCCTCAATTGCAGGTAATTGATATCTACCTGGACTCATTTCACTCAGAGGGTCAATTGGTCTTCCAATCAAACAACCAAAATATATTAGGATAGAATATGTTGATTCTGAACAATCTTCATGAATCAGTCTTGATTAACTACTAATACCTTCGGCATCGGTTTTTATCCTGTATGACTATTACTTGGTTCAGCCGAGAAGAGCCCATGTCACGAGTACCGATTGTATGATTGGAAGATTTACCAAAACGCGAGACTCTCAAAGCGAAAATGGCTTCTGGATGGGAGCTTTAAGTAGAAAAATGTGATCTCAGTAAATCAATATCTCTATTTACAAAGATCAGTTGAATTATCATGAAAAACTTGAAAATTAATCGCAAAACCATATCCAAGGACATCATCGCAGGCCTGACCGCTGCGATCGCAGCCATCCCGGATGGTATGGCCACCGCCTCCCTGGCAGGGGTCAGCCCCATCTATGGTTTGTATAACCTGATGGCGGGTACACCGATCGCAGCCTTGTTTAACAGCTCGGTGTATATGGCGGTGATCAACGCCAGCGCTATGGCTCTGGTTGCGTTTGATGCATTGGCACCATACTCCGGCGAGGAACAAGTTAAAGCAATCGTCACATTAACCTTGCTGGTCGGTCTGTTCATGCTTGCTATGGGCTTGCTCAAGTTGGGCTGGCTAACGCGCTTCATCTCCAACTCTGTGATGCGCGGTTTCCTGACCGGGATCGCCATCGTCATCATTCTCGGCCAATTATCGGATTTTACTGGCTACGCTGTCCAGGGGAATTATTACCTGACAGAAGTGATTGACTTACTGCGTAATCTTGACCAAGTCGATCTGGCGACCCTGGCAATTGGCTTGTTAACAATTCTAATAATTATAGTCCTGGACCGGACTCGCTTGAAATCTTTTTCGATGTTGATCGCCTTGATCTTTGGTGCGCTTTTGGTCAACTTAATTCCCTTAGAATCGGTATCTTTGGTTGGGGATATTCCCGAAGGCCTTCCCCTACCGATGCTGCCGGACCTGTCTCTTATCCCGGAACTGTTATTATCAGCCATCGCTATTGGAATCATCGGCCTGGTGCAGGCTGCTGGTGTGAGCCAAGGATATCCAAATCCGAACGGAGACCTGCCTGATCCAGATGGGGACTTCAGGGGACAGGGGCTTGGTAATACCGTTGCCAGTTTCTTTCAAGGTCTACCTCTCGGCGGATCTGTGTCTGGGACCGCGTTGGTTGTAGGTGCTGGGGCGCAATCCCGCTGGTCCAATATCTTCACCGGTATCTTTGTCGCCATAGGTGTTTTACTTTTCTCCTCACAGATTGAAAACCTTCCCCTTACCTGCCTGGCAGGCATTCTTATATTAGCTGGTTTTCAGGCGATCAAGCCAGTAGAGATCAGGAAAGTATGGAACACGAACAGCCTATCTGCAGCCGTATTTTTGCTGACCCTGGTTGCAACGTTGTTCCTACCGGTGCAAACAGCTATCTTTTTGGGAGTTGTGATCCAGATTTTCTTGTTCATCATCCAATCATCCGAACGTATGACCATCATGGAACTGGTCCCAACGGGGGATGGCGATTTTGAGGAGCGACCTGCTCCGGCAGAATTAGCCAGCAACCAGGTTACCATGCTCCTGCCTTATGGGAGCCTGTTCTTTGCCGCGGCAATTGACTTCGAAGAGGAAGCGCCAAAGGTAGGAGAAGCAAAACATGCCGCGGTGATCGTGATCCTGCGTGGTCGACACAATTTAGGCAGCACCGTTATCGCTGTGTTTGAACGCTATGCGAAGGCGATCCAGGAAAACGGCGGACGGCTCCTCCTGGCGGAAGTTGGCGAATCCGTTCGGGCACAATTAGAAAGAACCGGTGCCATAGCTACAATTGGCACAGATAATATCATTCCATTAGGAGATCGGATGTATACTTCCTTGCGACAGATCTATGACGATGCTCAAGCCTGGATCGATATGGCTGCTTCACTGGAGGAAAGAGATTAATCCGTACACTCCATTGCACTGAGGATCAGATCGTTTACGAGGATACCGATTTGTAAATCCTTGAATATCTTCGCTGGTAGATAGGGTACCTCTATATCAGGAAATGATCTCAACTACCTTTAGCAGTTATCTGGTTTAGGAACCTTATCCACAGATCTTAAAGAACATAAATTCACACCTGCGAGACTCATCTCTCACAGGTATTTTTTAAAATCTGATACTATATTAGTAGGCTGAAACGATTAGAAAAATGGGGGAATTATTTGCAAGCAAACTTAAAAAGATTAAGTGTTTCGCTGCCAACGCCACATCCCTCATATTAATTTCTCATCTCATCCACATGTAATATTTTCTTGGGACAGATCATCTGTAAGTAATCCTTATCATCATTCAAGGCGGGAACAAATCTATTCAGGAGAAGTGTCCAATAAGAAAAAATTCCTTTCCCTCACAATTTACTTACTGGTAACAATTTATTGGTCGAATTCAGAAATATAAACACACCAAAGGAGTGGATAGTATGGACAAGTATAATTCCAGAACAACTGCGCTCGTGATCACCGACCCACAAAATGATTTCTTAAGTCCCGATGGTGTCACCTGGGGAGTGGTCGGAGAGAGCGTCACAGAGAACAACACTGTTGAGCATATAGAATATTTACTAGAAGCGGCAAAAGAAAACCACATCCCTATTTTTATTTCTCCACACTACTACTATCCCACCGATCACCAGTGGGAGTTTGAAGGTGCTTTGGAGAAGATGATGCACGATATCAACATGTTTGATCGTAAAGGAGCTCTTTCCCTTGAGGATTTTGAGGATTCAGGTGCAGATTGGTTATCCCGTTACAAAACTTACATTGATGATGGGGAGACCGTCGTAGTGAGTCCGCACAAAGTTTATGGCCCAGAGACGAACGACCTGGTTCTGCAGCTGCGCAAGCGCGGCATAGATAAAGTCATCCTGGCTGGCATGTCTGCCAATCTTTGCGTGGAAGCACATATGCGCGAACTCCTTGAACAGGGTTTTGATGTGACCGTGGTAAAAGATGCCACTGCCGCAGCAAAGACACCCGATCTCGGTGATGGCTACGAGACCGCTCTCACCAATTTCAGGTTTATGGCCAACGCGGTGGTCACAACTGAGGAAGCCGTCGATACCATCAGCAACGGTCATTAATTTATCAGATCAAAAGGGGTTCGATCCAATTTATTGAGAATTAAGTAACCCCTCACTAATAGACCAAGCCAGCAATCTTCACATGGAGATTGTTGGCTTTCAACATTTAAGGTCTTCACAACGCAGGTGATTGGTTTTGAAAGTAAAGATGGTCTCCAGAAAAGTTGGTTGGTTCCTTAAAACCAGATTTTCAAGAATCAAATTCCTGGAATGGATTATGGGTTGTATACCTGCCAGTTGGTTGGATTTGTACTTAATCTAATCATTAGCTGAAGTATCTGCCCTAAAATGACCAGGAAGTTTTTGTTTGTCCTTACCCCATCCGATGTTTTGCAGTTGTTGAGGGAGCTCTTCTATAAACGGCGGTAGTTGTGGTTACTTGAATTAACTGATATCATTTCACAGTTAATTTTTGGGGAAGTGCTATAAAATAACTCTAAAATTTTTCTGAAACAATTGGATTTCTTCATGATACCAATGATTATATAAATGAGAGGAGAAATATAATGAAAAGAGCCATACCTATTTTCGCAACGCTGATCATTTTCCGTTTGGCTGCCTGCAGCAGTGCCACAGAGGCACCACCTCCTACCATGGACGAGGCTGAAGTCGAGGCGAGTGTCAATGCCACGCTGACAGCCGTAGCACCCGAGCCAGTAGAGCCAACTTAGCCCCCAACTGCTGTGCCTCCACCAACAGACACTCCCGTGCCATCACCCACACCCACTGCGGTACCGATCGAAGGTGACCCGGCCTCCTTGCTTGGGGAACCGGATGGGATAGACACTTTTGATTCTAAAGGTAACTGGACGCTATTCGATAATGATTGATTCAGATCCGAAATAACCGATGGCAAGTTTTGGATGGAATCGAAGGGTTTGCAAGGCATTATCTGCTGGGAAGTCTCCTGGCCATTAATCGAAAACTTCTACATCGAGACTGAAGTTTATATGCCCGAGACCTGCCAGCCGAACGACCGCTTCGGAATGCTCTTCCGGGCACCGGATAACTTCCGCGGCTATCAATATGGATTGACCTGCGACGGTCAATACTACATGAGCAGCTGGGATGGCGAACAGACGAGTGTGATCATTGATCCTGGAAGAAGCGATGCGATCTTCGTCGGTCCTGGTGAGATGAATCGCATCGGTGTGATGGCCTTCGGAGGCGAATATCTGCTTTACGCCAATGGCATTTTATTGTCTGGAGATCAAGATTTCACCTTCACAGAGGAAGGTAAGATCGGCTACTTTGTCCGCGCCACCACAGATCAAGGATACCTGACCTCCTATGACAACCTAAAGGTCTGGCTGCTAGACGACAAGTACATACCGCCGGAAGCCACACCACCCCCAGGGACAGGAGAAATTCCCACCCCTGAACCCGGAGCACCGACTGTGACTGCTACAACTTATGTTAATGTGCGTATCGGTCCAGGATTGCAGTACCCGGTTTTGTTCGTCGCCCAACCCGGAGGAACCGGGGAAGCGATTGGAATCACCTCGGATGGCGCCTGGTACGCCGTAAAATTACCAACCAACTTGTCTTCCACTGGAACTGGTTGGGTTTCGGCTGATTATGTCATCCCACAAAACACAGAAGGTTTGCCTGTTGTGCCTGTTCCACCTCTCCCACCCGATGTTCCCGCTCCAACTCCTGAGCCTCAGGAACCCAGCGTGACAAAAACAGACGTGCTATCTGTCCGCAATGGACCCAGCAACCAATGAGAAAGTTATGGAAAAGTAGGCACAGGGACGACAGCTGAAGCGATCGGAATCAGTGCAGATGGTGGTTGGTATGCAGTTCTTATTCCAGAGGAGTATGCACCAGATGGGGTAGGCTGGTTGAATGCCAATTACCTCACCACTACCAATACCGAAAACCTTCCAGCAGTTGAATCGCAGTTCTGCCCTTAAACGGTTTTCTGCCCCGCATAGAAATATGTGGGGCTATTTATCTATCTACCCTTACCAATCGCAGTTTTATAAGGACCAATGTAGCAACACAGCGAACACCATCAATAAAGGTCAATAAATAATCAATTCTTGGAAAGGCACCTAAGAAATCCTTTCCCCAACACAAGCCAGCAACTATCCATCGATGTTGTTGGCATTTTCATTTCGATCATAGTCGTTGATATGCTATACTCGAATTACGAGCCATCATGAAAACAATTTCCATTGAGTACCAGGACAAGGTTGCAATACTAAAGTTGGATCGAAGTCCTACCAACCCGCTCAATCTCAGTCTGGTGAGGGAACTGGCTGATATCTTACCGACATTAGAAGCCGACTCAGATGTGCGTAGCCTGATTCTGACCAGTGTCAGAGACAAGTTCTTCTCGATCGGTTTCGATATCCCGACCTTGTATAACCTGCCCAAGGAGGAACTTACCTCCACATACCGGGCTTTCAACCAGCTTTGTCTCGATCTCTACACCTTCTCTAAACCAACGGTCGCCGCGATTAAGGGTCATGCTATCGCTGGTGGAACGATCCTCGCCTTATGTTGCGATTACCGCTACATCGCAGTAGGGCACAAATTGATGGGATTGAATGAAATTAAGCTTGGGGTCCCAGTCCCCTATCTCGCAGAACTAATGTTACGGCAGGTTGTCGGTACCCGCGCTGCGCGAGAGATCGTTGAAAGCGGCGAGCTGTATCCCCCAGATCGGCTAAATGAATTTGGTCTGGTGGATAGCGTTCACCTGTTGAATCAAGTTCTTCCCAGGGCAATCGAGCAGGCAACCACCTTGGGAGCTCACCCACCAGGAGCATATGCTCTGATAAAAAACAATCGGGTGGAGACGGTCGTCCATCAATTCAAGGAACACAGCAAAGTGAAAGAAGAGCAATTCATCGAATGCTGGTATTCACCAGCCGCACGTGAACGCTTGAAAGCCGCCATGGAAAAATTCTAAATTCGTTTTGAGACTCATCTGACTAAGTGCGAATAGAGATGGTATTGAGTGCAACAATCAAAAAAGAACCTCTGAAATCTCTGTATACTCTATGGTAAACAATCTTTTCACTACTTAACTGGGGGATTGAAGTAAATCAACCTAAAGGATAACCACCGTGACGGATAAACCAGGCTTCGATGCCAACACAACTATCTCTCAATTACGAATTGAGGTTGAACAGTTCGTTCAGGAAAGAGAT
>JBFFEL010000085.1:0-17091 GCA_041558875.1 Anaerolineales bacterium | reverse complement strand
TTTTCCACTGGGAAGTAGCGCTGGTGCTTCTTCATCACCGAAATCAGCACTTCCTTTGGTAGTTCTAAATGGGCCTCAGCAAACGATCCACGAACCGCAAATGGCGCTTCTACCAGGTTGGTGACTTCTTCGAGCAGGTCCTCTTCCAGCACAGCTGTTCCCCCAACCTCAGCAGCCAGAGCTCCCACCTGCTCACTGATCTGCTGCGCACGTTGATCTTGATCCAGGATAATCCCCTGCTCCACCAGAGTATTCAAGAGGTCTTCGGCAGATTCGATCTCGATCTTCTCAGGTGACAGAAACCGTAAACCCCGGGTGGTAATCCCTGAAGATATACCAGCGTAAGAAAAGTTAAGTGGTTGCCGGTTGAAGAAGGCCAGCAGCCAGCGAATCGGTCTGGAAAATGCCACATTGCTGCTATTCCAACGCATCGACTTCCCAAACCGCAAGAAAGCGATCAAATCAGGCAGGTTCTCAGCCAGCACCTCAGCTGCCTGACGACCTTCAGATCGCACTACTGCGGCAGCATATTCGCCGCCATCAATTTGGTGCACCTGCAAATCGCTGACATGGATGCCTTTGCTGCGGGCGAATCCCTGCGCGGCCGGCGTCGGTTGACCATTTGAGTCGAAAGCCCGATCTGCTGGCGGTCCCTTGACAATCTTCTCCTCATCCGGCTGGTTGGGTGCCAGGTTGTCAACCCTCACCACCAGCCGTCTGGGTGTTCCCAGGACTTGAACACCTCCATGCTCGAGTCGCGATTCAACCAGCAAAGTTTGGAAACCTTGTTCGAGCTGCTCCAGCGCCCTTTTAAGGTCTGCCGAAGGCAGCTCCTCTGTCCCAATCTCAAAGACGAATGATCCTGGTTGGCTTTCAACAATAACTTTCCGGGATGCTGCCGGTGAATCGGCAATATTTTCCTGGGAAGCGCTTGATTGAGCTTCTTCGCTAAGCCAGGGAAATTCCAACCTCTGGCGTTCCTCAAGGTAAGCCTCAGACACTTTACGGGCCACACTCCGCATGCGACCGAAGAATTTCTGGCGTTCCGTGACGCCGATCGCGCCGCGTGTATCTAGGACATTGAAAGTATGCGAGCATTTCAACAAGTAATCATAGGCTGGCAATACCAATCCCCGCTCCAGAGCCAGGTCGGCTTCGGCCTCAAACAATTCATACATCTGGCGCAGTCGTCCTATATCCGCCACCTCGAAATAATAGCGACTGTGCTCCTGTTCAGCCTGAATATTCACATCGCCAGCAGTGAGATTTTTCTGGGGCAGGATGGCTGCCTCGGGAACAGTATTCCACTGGATATCCTGAAAGCCGCCCACACGCTGCAGCGCGATAGCGATCCGGTCTAACCCGTAGGTGAGCTCCACCGCCACCGGATCGATGTTAATGCCTCCCGCCTGCTGGAAATACGTGAATTGGGTTATCTCCTGCCCATCGAGCCAGACTTCCCATCCCAATCCCCAGGCGCCGATCGCCGGTTGTTCCCAGTTGTCCTCCACGAAACGAATATCATGGTCCAGAGGATCTATTCCCAAAGCTTTCAGGGAATCAAGATAAATCTCCTGGGGATTTCCGGGATCGGGCTTTAATATCACCTGGAACTGGTAGTGCTGCTGCATGCGATTTGGATTTTCGCCATATCGGCCGTCATCCGGACGAATACTGGGTTCAACATAACCCACATTCCAGGGCTCAGGACCCAGTACGCGCAGGAAGGTGGCGGGATTCATCGTTCCGGCACCAACCTGTGAATAGTAAGGCTGCCAGATCAGGCAGCCAAGATCGGCCCAGTAATTTTGAAGGGTGATGATTATGGATTGGAAATCAAGCGCGTTGGTCATCTCGGATATTTTCTACTCGCAATTTATTGTTGCATACTCCTGCTATCAAAGGTGAATTATAACCTCTCAGGTTCTCAACACCTTAAATCAATAACCAATTCAGGGCAATCCGCGCTGGGAGGAAGCCAACTGAATTGGTTTATAAATGCAAATTGTGAAGCTACTTTTTGTGGAACCTGGTATCAATCTGTTGCCGGAACAACCTCAACATGCGAAGCTTCTTCGAAGGTCTGGGTGGTGAAATACGTCAGCGCATAGCCTATAATGCCAGCCAACAACGAAGCGACCAGGATTCCGGCTTTGGCTTCATCCAAAAGATCGGCATTACCCCGGAAGGCGTTTCCGGCAATGAACAGGGACATGGTGAAGCCGATCCCGGCCAACCAGCTGGCGCTGAACAACTGGCGCAGGGTGACATTGCGCGGCAGGTCCGCAAGCCTTAGACGGACGGCAATCCAGGCGAACAGCGTGATACCGATCGCCTTACCCAATACCAGACCGAGAACAATGCCTATGCTCACCATGCTCAACAAGCTTTGATCGAACTCAAGGGTGACGCCGGCATTCGCCAGGGCGAAGATGGGCAGGATCAGGTAAGTTGACCAGGGGAGCAGGAGACGTTCCAGCCGCTGGGCTGGTGACTGCATGCGGTCGGCAACCGTTTCAAGTGTTTGAGCTGCAGCCTGGGCGCGATTCGCAGTAAGCGCGCCTGGAGTTTCGAATTCATCCAGCACGGAGACGCATTGGGCGAGTAAAGCCCGCGTGTCTGGCGCTCCCCAGGTTGGTATGGTCGCTGCGAGCAAGACACCGGCGATAGTCGGGTGAATGCCCGATTGGATGAAGGCAAACCACAGGCCAATGCCAGCAACCGCATAGGGTATTGGCGAGTATATCCGCGCCCGATTGAAGCCGATCAATACCAGCAGTATGACCGCGGCGATTAACAAACTGATCCATTGAATATCAGATGAGTAGAAAATTGCCAGCACCAGGATTGCGCCGAGATCATCCGCAATCGCCAGTGCAGTAAAAAAGATCTTCAAGGACAACGGTGCCCTGCTCCCCAGGAGCGCCAGAATGCCTAAAGTGAAAGCGATGTCGGTCGCCACCGGTATCCCCCAACCTGGTTCACCTGGACCACCGGCATTGAATACCAGGTAAATGGCGGCTGGTACTAGCATGCCACCCATGGCTGCAGCCAGCGGCAGGATGGCTCGCCTGGGTCTTGAGAGTTCACCCGTGGTCAGCTGGCGCTTAATTTCCAACCCAACCACAAAGAAAAATATCACCATCAACCCATCGTTGATCCATTCAATGATCGGCAGGTTGACCGCGTTCTCCCCAAAGCCGATAGAAAACTCCGTCTCCCAAAAGTGGAAATAGGTTTCCGCCAGGGATGAATTCGCCAGCAGCAGGGCGATTATGGCGCAGATCAATAAGATGATGCCACCAGAAGCTTCGATGCGCACAAAATCTTGCGCCAGCAGCCTGACTTGAACCCCCAAGGGTTTCTCAATGGCATCGATCAGCGATTCCAGGTCCCAGGCGCCATCGTAGCGTACACCATTAATAAAGAAGGTCGGGGTGCCATTAACACCGCTGCGCACACCCCCCTGGAAGTCCTCTTTCACCCTATCAGCGTAGGTGTGCTCATCCAAATCCTGCTTAAAGCGATCCAGGTCTAGATCGAGTTCCTGGGCATATTGGATCAGGTGGGTTTCATCTAATTCATTCTGGTGCTCCAGCAGCAATTCCTGCATCTCCCAGAATTTACCTTGTGCCCCGGCAGCCTCTGTAGCTTCAGCTGCTATTTGGGCATGTACGTGGGAGGATCGGATCGGGAAGTGTCGGAACACATACCGCACTCGCCCTCCCAGTCTGAGTCGCAGCTCGCGGATCACAGGATTCACCTGGCGGCAGTAGGGACATTCCAGATCGCCATACTCAACCAATGTGACCGGAGCATCATCCGGACCGAGAGTATGATCGCGCTCCTCGACAGGTACGGTTAACTTCGCGGTAGTTGTGGTCGCCATATTTCTTCCCCTTTCAGCTCTTGATTGACTCCAGCGCAGAAAGAATGCCATCTGCTCCCGGATTGACACCGGGTGGGGAAACGTAACTCCAGCGGATCACCCCTGCGGCATCGATGACGAATAAAGCTCGTAAACTGAGCCCGGCATCATAATCATAAACGCCATATTGCTTGGCTATTTCTCCCTTGGGCTCAAAATCAGCCAACAACGGAAAGTTCAAGTTGCGATCTTCGCTATAGGCACGGTGACTCCAGCGTCCATCGACAGAAATTCCCAGCAGTTGTGCATCATACTCTTCAAAAAGCGGCAGAACTTCATTATATAGGCTCATCTGGTCACCGCAAACTGGACTCCAGTCAGCGGGATAGAAGGCCAAAATCACGGGCTGGCCGCGGTAATCCATTAGGGAAATCTTTTCACCATCAGGTGCCGCCAATTTAAAATCGGGAGCTGTGTCTCCGGCCAGCAGCGATTCTGAAGTGTAATCTGCGACGGGGATTCCTGGAGCACCTTGTATGTCACGTTTTCTAAACAAGTTCACTCGTTATCCTCCGGATCGAATAGATATAGATTATCAGTAGATTTGAATGCTGATAATCTTACCACTTCTGGGCATCAGAAATCGAATTCGAGAAAAGAATCTATAAATAATTAACAGGCGCTAGTTTCCGATTAATTTGGATCCAATTGGTAGCATAGCCCTTGTGGAGGCGACATTAGCCCAAAATTCCACAAAATAATAGAAAAGGAGCTGTCCAAATGGACAGCCCTTATTTGTTTTACACGAAGATATTTATCTCAAATTCGATCAGGGGATCTCTCCTGCTAATTCCCTCTCGATCACTTGCTCGAAAATTTCGAATGGTTGTGCACCGACGACGGCGATACCATTGATGAAGAATGTCGGTGTAGACCGCACGCCCAAATTGGCGGCAAATTCGAAATCAGACTGCACTTCCTCCTGGTAACGACCGCTGTCGATACACTCCTGGAACTGTTCCTCGTCTAAACCAAGCTGGCTGGCATATTCCAGGTAGGCGTCTGGGCTCAAGCCAAGCTCCATGCTGAATAGCTTGTCATGATAATCCCAGAAATTATCCTGTTCGAAGGCGCAGTTTGCCGCTTGCGCGGCAGGTATGGCATTGGCGTGAATGCTCTCGAGAGGAAAATCCCGGTACACAAACCTTATCTGATCACCGTATGTATCCAGCAGCTGCGAGTACACCTCAGTATGCCACTGGCGGCAGTAAGGGCACTCATAATCACTGAACTCGATAATCGTTATCGGCGCATCCTCGGAACCAAGGGCCGGGTCATCGTCAACAGGGACATCGTAGCGCACTACCTGTGGGGTTTCCACAGGGGCCTGCGGGTTTCCCTGGGTAGCCACTGAAGCCGGAACGCTGCTCGCTCCAGCAACGGCGGATGTTCCTGAGAGGGGTTGTACCCAACCACGAGCCAGGAATCCCAATCCCAGCCCAATGAAGAAGATCAACGGTATGACAAAAACATACAGGTGCCACCTGCGCAGCGTGATCGTTACTTCACCAGCTGCAGGCTGCGACTCTTCTAGCTGTTCGGTTTGCTCAACTTCAGGGCTGTCCTCGAGCATCTCAGGAGAATGGTTTTCTTCGGTCATATTAGTCGGAATTATAACATTCCAGGTGATTTAAGGATTAAGACCAAATTAGACTTATGGATATGGTTCAGCCAGCAAAGCCTGGATGGCAGTTTCGGTTTCACGAACGCCACCCTCTCCAATTTGAACAAAACGGATGTTCCCCTGCCTGTCGATCAGGTATTGGGTCGGCCAGTAGCGGTTATGGTATGCCCGCCAGATGGTGCCTTCATTATCCTGAGCCACGGGGTAAGTGACATTTAATTCGCGGATGGCTTGTTTCAGACGGTCCAGGTCGGCTTCGTAATCAAATTCGGGGTAGTGGTTGGCGATCACGGTAAAACCCATTGGCCCATATTTTTCATGCCATTCCCTCAACGAGGGAATTACGTTCCTGCAGTTTATTCAACCAAAGGTCCACATCTCGAGTAGAACCACCTGACCCTTTAAATCGGCCAGGCGCAGGGGCTGTTCGGTATTCAACCAGACCTCGTTGGTCAATTCCGGAGCGGGGCCCAGGTTCGGCAATTCAACTTGGGATGTTGGTCCTGGCTCAGGTTCCTGCTCCGGGATCAACGTACGGTTTACCGATTGAGTGGGATCAGATTCTATTTTCACTTCAGGGTTAATTTCTGCCTGGGAACTTGGCTCCTCCTGGCCTTCACTCGTAGCACACGCTGCCAGCAGAGGGAGGAGAACTACCAATAAAATGTAACGCATTACCTGCTGCCTCCATCGCAACCGTTTACTATGGAGTTCGATTGTATCAGGCGATCCTTACGAAAGAATTAATTAACTTAAGTTGCTACCAACCGGAAATCACGTCATTCTGAGCGAGGTACGAGCGAAGAATCTCTCCATAGCTCAGCTGATTCTTCACCCAGGACTGAGATTCTTCGTCGCGTAGTTTATCCTGAAGTACTGAAGGGCTCCTCAGAAAGACATCCGCAGGGTAGGTGGCAACTTGAGGTAATTACCATTGTTTGAAAACAAACCATAAACAATTTCCCACCTTCAGAGCTGGCTTTCTCACTGGTTTATCAGCTTGGGATTTGTTCACGAGAAAAATGATAGACAAAGTTGAAGCGGATCCCTGCTCTTGACCGGGTGAGTAAAGCCGCGAAATTTTCTAAATAAAGTCGAAATACGAGAAATCGATGTTTAATCCGCCTGGCTCAGAGTCGGTTCTGATTCGAGCGAGTCGCCAGATGTAGATTCCAATTCAGATACCCCTTCTTCCTGGACTGGAACTGCATCTGGCAGCTCATCCTCAATATTGCGTACCCGCGGGCTTAGATATCCGGCAGCCGCCACCAATACACTGATCCCACCAATGAAGATGAACATCAAGCCAGTCCCTCTCCCAGGCCCGACGCCAATCAGCTGACCGACAGTATCCACCAGGGCACCCCCCTCAACCAGCAGCGGATTAAATACCCGGTCGGCCAGTGGGCCAGCGATGATGTATGCCAGGGGCGTCATCGACATGGCGATCATCCGCCTCACGGAGAACACCCGCCCCTGGACATCCAGGTCGACCTTGCTCTGCCAGATGGCCTGGCTCGAGCCATTGATAATCGGCATCGTCAACATAATCAAGAATCCAGCCACCGCCAGGACCGGGATCAGGGGACTTATCCCCAGCAGGGAGATGAAAAACCCCGAAATCATCAAGAAACCCAGGACGCCATGGATGCGCCGCTTGGGGCCGCCCCACACGCTCATGATCAGGGTGCCCACCAGCATGCCCACCCCAATGATTGAGAACAGGTAACCCAGCACATCGGCTGAGGTCATATCCAGGATCATGGGCGTGATCAAGGGAAAGATCAGGCTGGTGAAGAAATTTAACGCCGCGAAGATCAGCAGCAGGCCCAGCAAACCAGCCCGGGCGGATATATAAGACCAACCATAAAAGGCTTCTTTCCAGATCGAACCACGCCCCTCTTCTCCGGCCGCGCTCTTCTCAGGGCTGGGCACCCGCACCACCAGCAAAGTCAGCACCGCGAACAGATAAGTGGCGAAGTCGATGGCGATCACGCCGCCCAAACCGACTGTCACGAAGAGCGCCCCGGCTGCCGCAGGCGCCAACAAATTTGAAATCGCTTCGCCGATCTGGACCATGCCGCCCGCCCGGCCGAGCTGCGCCTTCGGTACCAGCAGGCTGGTCACCGCGGAATAAGCCGGCCACTGGAAGGTGCTGAAGGCCGCATTCAAAGCCGTGGCGAGGATGATGTTCCACACCTCCAGGTTGCCGGTCATATACAGGATGGCGATCGCCAGGGTCGATAGACCGGCGCCGGTGTCGCTGAGGATCATCATCCAGCGGCGATCATAGCGATCGACCAGGGCGCCTGCCACCGGCGAAATCAATAGATTGGGGATCGCGACGGCCAGCAGGTTCATGGCGAACAGGGTCACCGAGCCGGTCTCCTGGTAGATCCACACCCCCAGGGCGAATCCAGTCAACCCGGAACCGATCGTCGAGACCAGCTGCCCGGACCAGATCACGAAAAAGGTGCGCATACCCTTGGTGATTGCGGACTGCCTGGCTGGAGATACTTCCATGAATAAGATTCCCTACCCCTGAAGGAAAATTTGCTTAACAATTCAAGAATCGATCCCCGCATTCTTGAAGATAAGTCTCGCTATTATACAAGATAAAATTCTGGGCCCGATCATCGCTCTGAGCCATGCACAGTATAGATTCTTCGCTTCCGCGACGCTACAGGTCAGAGAGACAAAAATCACTTTGTCACGCTGAGCCGCAGGCGAAGCTTCTGTAAGGAGATAGAAATCCTCAGATAAACTTTCCTGTGCTCTAGCCGGCCCCGCAGTGAGACCTGCGGGACAAGATTTGTAATCCGGTGCATTTTTTTCCGCCTGCTCGAGCCGGCCCCACAGTGGAATCTGCGGGACAAGATTTGTAATCCGGCGACTGTGCCAGACACGGGGATTGCAAATCCCCTTCGAGCGATAACTCCCCGCTCAAGCCGGCCCCGCTGTGAGACCTGCAGGACAAGATTTGTAATCCGGCGACTGTCCCAGACACGGGGATTACAAATCCCCTTTGAGCGAAAACTCCCCGCTCGAGCCGACCCCACAGTGGAATCTGCGGGACAAGATTTGTAATCCGGCGACTGTGCCAGACACGCGGATTACAAATCCCCTTCGAGCGATAACTCCCCGCTCAAGCCG
This sequence comes from Anaerolineales bacterium, assembly GCA_041558875.1. GTDB lineage: Bacteria > Chloroflexota > Anaerolineae > Anaerolineales > UBA4823 > PFL25. The sequence continues at coordinate 8,386 of JBFFEL010000085.1, read as the reverse complement.
ATCCCGCTGTGGGACCTGCAGGACAAGATTTGTAATCCGGCGACTGTGCCAGACACGGGGATTGCAAATCCCCTTCGAGCAAAGAAAGCGTTAAATAAAAAGAGGACCGCGCGGGGCGGCCCTCTCAGCACAGCAGGTCGGGTTTAGTAATCGGTAAATGTCCGAGTGGCGTTCGGATTTGGTTCGACCGAATCCGGGCGCATCATCTCGTTGTCCTCGTGATCGATGATGTGGCAGTGCCACACGTAGCCGTGCCCGCCGTTCGGGTCGAACGGGAACCAGGCGTTGGCTGCGGGCGTGTTCGCCGCTAGATCGGTCGGCGCCCAGCGCACCAAGATGCGGGTCACCTCGCCGGGATACATGATCACGGTGTCCTTCCAGCCGGCCTCCTCCGGCAGCGGCGGCTTGGCCGGCCCCTGCAGGTAGAGCGGCCTGCCTCCCTTTTTCAACGCCCCAACGTCCGGGTTGCCGCCCAGCTTGCCACCCGAAAGGGGATCGCTGCCGTCATACGCCAGCGGTGGACCGTACTCGGGGATGTAGACCCCGCCGGGGAAGGTCGCATCATAGGCCGCCATGTACTTGTTGACGTTGAAGGCCTGCCGGTTCATCAACTGGAACTGCACCAGGTGCAGGTGGATCGGGTGGGCGTCGGCGGTGATGTTGACGATCTCCCACAGCTCGGTCTCGCCCTCGACAGGTTCTTCAGTGTAGTAGGTGTTTCCAGGATAGAGCACGCCGCCGTTGACGGGTGTTACTCCGTCTGGACGCAAGCCATCCCACTTGGAGTTGTTGACCAGGGCGGCCAGCGGGCCACCCGCCCCCATCACCTCGTTGAGGGTCAGCTGGCGGGTCTTGTCGATGGTCACGCCCGCGCCGGGGGTGCCGGTGGCGGGGTTGGCCAGGCGGACCATCGCCGTGCGCAGCGCTCCACCGCCAGCAGGGTTGTAGGGCTCATCGGGCAGGGTGCTGGCCGGGTCCACAAAGAACTTCATGATCCGACCGGTCGTCGTCCCACCCGGAGCCACACCGGCCGGGAAGGGCGTCTTGGCCGTGTTGCGCATCAGCCACTCGCCAGAGTAGGCGGTTACGCCGTCCGGGGCAGGATCCCCAGGCCCAAACCCCGTGAAGTCCATCATCACCAGGTAGCGCTCGCCCGGCATCATCACCAGCTTCGCGAGCGCCGGGTCGATCTTGACCGGGGCGTCCAGCAGGCCGCCGTCGGTGCCGATCACCCACATCGCAGGCCCGGGCAGGTCGGAAACCGGGTCCACCAGCGAGAACTCGTAGGTGCGGGCGTTGGAGCCGTTCAGGAACCAGAAGGCATAGCGCTTGTCAGCCAAGGTCAGCTTCGGCCAGACCTTGCCGTTCACGCAGATCACGTCGCCCTCGAACTCGGGCACCCAGAAGGGGTGCTCGGGGTTGACGCCCACGTTCGGGAAGAAGAGCTGCCCGTTGACGTCGAACATGCGGTCCTGGATGACGATCGGCACGATCCTGGTCGGATCGATCGGCCAGGCATTGGCCGGGTCGAGCAGCAGGTAGGCACCGGCGATGCCGGCATAAACGTTGATGCGCGTGATGCCCAGGGCGTGGTCGTGGAACCAGATCGGGGCCGCTTCCTGGGTGTTGGGGTAGTTATAGACCGCGGAGTTCCCTCCGCCTCCGAGTCCGCCCCAGTAGGCATGACCTTGCTGACCATCTGGCGTGAACCAGGCGTCCGGGCCGCCGTCGAGCTGGGGCGGCACCTCGCCGCCGTGCAGGTGAGCCACCGCCGGGACGGGGCCGCGGTAATGGTCATTAAGGATTTCACCTTCTGGATGAGCCCAGTGCAGGGTCAGGTCGGTCCAGTCCTCCCAGTAGGTGTTGCTGACCGCGCCCGTGGGGAGCTCGTTGACCCATTTGATCTTGGTGGGGACATGGCGAGTGGCCACCACCGCCGGGTTGATGTAGGTGGCGAGCCCGCCGAAAGGACCGTTGGGGGTCGTGTAGCCATCCGTCTGGTAGCCCCAGACCCAGGTGCCGGCGTAGGTGCCGCCGGCCGCCGGCACGAAGCCGGTCGGCATCATGTCGGCCTTGAACTCCTGCATGCGGATGGTGAGGGGTACAGTTCCATCCACCAGTTGAATGGCGCCACCGGCCACATGCGAACTGAGCAGTGGCAGCTCATCCACGAACTGCGGCAGGGCGCTGCCGGGCAGCGGGGCCAGCGGCTGGGGGGTTGCGCCGTAGGCGCGCTGCAGAAAACGTGCCCGGGTGGCTAGGTAGACAGCCCCGGCGCTGGCGCCGCTGAGCTTCAAAAAGTCTCTTCGTGAAATCATATCAGTACTCCTTACTCGAATTTATTAAATACAAAAATACTCATCTAGATGAAAATTTACGTAATTAATTTGATGCGAAATGAATTGAATACTGGATTCCACCTCCTTCCCACCCGTGGTCACCCGGGCGATCACCGTCAGAATTAAAACGAACCGTCACCCCGTGACTGGTTTCGCAATTAGCTCACCAAGGATCCCCCATCCACAGGATGGGTATGCGACCAGGTCAGACCCTTGGCTCAAAGTCGCCACGCACTTCAATTTTTAGCAAATAACAGAATTACCAGTAAAAACACCCACCAATTGGGACAAACTACCCAACTATTTTAGCACTTAAGTACTAGCCGATTCAATGACAATCGTCATAATCTTGTATGACATTTGTCATGGTGCAATCTCGTTTAGACAGACTTTGCAGGCGAATTTATGATTCCTCATCGATCAGATCAGCTTGGCGTATAATACACACTTTCAGGATTTAAAATGCTGGACAACTTTCATACCATCGTACAAGAACTACTCGAGCTTACCCTCGGAGACAGCCCTCCCTTCCTTCTTAAAAGCCCAGATTTCCCGCCTGCCGGGGTCGAAGGCTCGGATGCCACTTTGCGGCTGATTAACGCCGCGTTTTTGATCGCCTTGTGCGGTAAAAATCAGCCAGCCTACAACAAGGCCAGGGGATACCTGCAGCGGGGATCTCTTGGTGAGGAATTGGGAGATATTGCCGGTTTTTATCTCGAGGCCCTCCAGGCCATCGAGGAGGAGATCGCCTCGCTTGGCAAATTAGATCCCGAAACGGCAAAAAGGATGGACCATTTTGCCCAGCAGATTAATGAGGGAAAAGAGTACGCAACCCAACCGGAGCTGGTCGAGTCGTTCTGGTCGCTGTTCCATCCTGAAGCGACCGGCATCTGGGGTCATGAAGAATCACGCATCACTGAACTGCGCCAGAAACGCAAGATCAGCATCACGGAAATAAACCCCGATCCATTATCCAATCCAGCCCGGCAGGTTTTGTTCACCTCCAACGTGCTGCTCACCCTGCCGCCGGATTCGAGCTCGATTGACGATCTCCAGCTGGATGAGGGCTTGAAATCAAATCTCAAAAAGGTGATGGGCGAGCCGCAGGTTTACTGGTACGACCACCCCATCCAGGTCGGCGTCGAGCCCCAAAAGAACGAGGTCCTGTACGGCTTGAAAGGCCTGCAGCAGGCCCTTGATTATGAGCTCCAGCTCGACAGATTCAGAGAAGGAGAGCAGCTCACCTGCCTGCTTTCCGTATCGGTTACCCACGCCGGTCTGCACAGCCTGGCCCGCGATTACCTCGCCCAGGAGCTGGCGCACAACCAACCCCTACCCGGGCTTAACCTCTTTTTCTTCACGGAAGACGACAGCCAGGATCTGGTCGATGAGGTTTTGGCGCCAGCTGCCAGGCACTACCTCGGAGAAGAAAACGCCGCTGAAAAGCTGCGCGTTTTTGGGGTCGACGGCGAGTACGGGCGCCACTACACCTTCCTTAAAGCCATCGCCGCCTTCTGGAACGTGCTCATCGACCCGCAGGTCAAAGCGACCTTCAAAATCGATCTGGACCAGGTATTCCCACAGGAGATCCTGCGCCAGACAACCGGGCTGAGCGCCTTCGAGCATCTCACTTCCCCGCTGTGGGGAGCATCGGGCCTGGATGCTGCCAGCCAACCAGTCGAGCTGGGCATGATCGCCGGCGCGCTGGTCAACGAAGACGATATCCAGCAGGATTTGTTCACGCCAGATGTTCCCTTTCCGCCCTCTGATCGCCAATTCTCACCCGACGAATGGGTCTTCTTCAGCTATTTACCCCAGGCGCTCTCAACCCGGGCCGAGATGATGGCGCGTTACGATGAAACAGACCTGGATGGGGTGAACTCCTGCCTGCAGCGTGTGCACGTCACCGGGGGCACAAACGGCATCCTGGTGGAGAGCCTCTTCCGCTACCGGCCTTTTACCCCCACCTTCATCGGCCGGGCTGAAGACCAGGCCTATATTCTCTCCACGATGGCTGAGTCGGGCACCAGGCTCGCCTACCTGCACCAGCCAGGCCTGATCATGCGCCATGACAAACAAGCCTTCGCCCAGGAAGCGATCCAGGCCGCCCAGGTGGGCAAACTGATCGGCGATTATGTGCGCATCCTGTATTTCTCTGATTATGCGCGCGCCGTTGGGGATGACCTGAGCCGCATCAAAGAACACCTGGACCCATTCACCGGCAGCTTCATCTCCTACCTCCCGACCACACTGACCCTGCTGCGCTTCGCCTTGAAAGCCGAGGCTTTCTTTGCAGCTGGCGAATCGCAGCTGGGCGTCGAATTTCTGCAGATGGGTTCAAAGCGTATCCGCCAGGCCCTCGAATTCGCGAATACTGGTCTCCAACAACAATATCACCAGGAACGACAGGGATGGGCGCTCTTTTATGAAATTCTTCTCGCCCTGGAAAAGGGACTCCGGGATAGTGACCCAGTAGCCGAAGATTTACGCCAAAAAGCCAATGAACTGGTCAGCAAATTAGCGATTTAAACGGAGTGACCGCGAGCTCAAAAAGATTTGACGGCTCAGTTTTGTGTCTGATGCCTTGGATCAACTAACCAGGATAAACGGGCTGGCTACTGGCAAAGCAGCAAGATGTGTTGGAAGTATTAGATGCCTAGGAGATCAGCTTATGTGGCCTTCGGTGGCAACATATTGTTGAGCGGGCTACTTCTCGATCGGTGTCTCTGGGAGGTTGCCCCACTCGTTCCATGAGCGCTCATACTCGCGTACATTTTCGTATCCGAGCAGCTGAGTGAGCACAAACCAGGCATTGGAGGAAAGACCCCCACCGATGCAATAGGTGATTATCTCCTTATCCTTCGTGATGCCCAAGTCCTGGAATATTTCCTTCAGCTCCTGAGCCGATTTGAAGGTCCCATCCTCGTTTGCAGTCGGAACACCCCAGCCGGCAGAAGTCCCGTCAGGGTGGGTTTTGCGCCAAGCGGCAAGATTGACCGCACCTGGAATGTGCCCGCCGCGCTGCGCGTTGGCATTGTTCTCCCCGTTGTACATCTCGGTGGACCGCGAATCGACGATAACCAGATTTGGATTACCGATTGAATCTGTAATGTAAGCGCGGCTTGCGCGGAGCTTGCTAATTTGATTTAGTGTCTTGTAGTCAGTTGGTGAGAAAGAGGGATGAACAGTTTCGGTGGCACGATCCTCGGATAACCACTTGCCGATGTTCCCATTAATGAGCCGAACATCCTGGTGTCCATAGTATTTCAGCAACCAAAATGTGTAAGCTGCAATTAGATTTGAATGTCGGTCATATAGAACAATGCCCATGTCTGGAGTAACGCCGGAACGTGAAAGTATTGCCTCTAACTCATTTTTGTCAGGGATATTGCCATTGATTGCATCTCCATAATGCCTTGTAAGCTCCCCTATGAAGTCCCAGGCGACAGCACCCGGAATGTGACCGCTTTCGTAAGCGGGTAAACCGGCCACTTCATCCATTCCCCAAATGACATCTATGATGCGGATATTCGGATCACTCAGATGATCGGCCACCCATTGCGTGCTCACCAATGACTCTGGATGTGCATATTCAGACATACTACCTCCCTTCTTATCACTCAATCGAAGTGATGAAATTGCTAAACAAACAAAACTTATAAGAGAACTAAATGGTTGGGCTCAGTTAATCCGCATTTATTAATCGGTGCTAACCCATTTTATATGCAATCTTCTGATAATATTATATCCGAGTAATTCGACCTAAAATCAGGGTAATTTATCACATGGAAGAACGCAAGGAACTTGAAAAAGCCATCCAGGAGTTAGAGGCGCAGAGGGAAAACCTGGGGGATGTCGCCGTCGAGGCTGCCTTAGCTGGACTGTACCAAAAACTATCCAAACTGGAAAGTCCGAAAACCCAAACCTCGAGTTCAGAATCAAAAACCGACCGCGTTGGTGAACGCCGCGTGGTGACGGTGCTGTTTTGCGACGTGGCTGGTTAGACTGCTCTCGCAGAAAGTATGGACCCGGAAGCCTGGACCGGGATCATGAAAGCCGCCTTTGGATATCTCATTGAGCCGGTCGAACGTTACGGCGGCACGGTGGCGCGCCTGATGGGCGATGCCATCCTGGCTTTCTTCGGCGCACCAACTGCCTGGATCACCCTGGTGCAACCATCCAGCTGCCTGACGGTACCTGGGTCAGCGCGCTGGACCTGATCAATCAGGCCATCTATGTTTGGGAAACCGGAACAGATGCTGAACAGGTTGCCATGCAGGAGTTGCTCAATGCATTGAATGAATGCGATGCTGTGAGCTTCATCCACTATTCCCCTTGTCAGGTCGTCTATCCCTGAAAGATTGAGCTTTCACTGACTTACAAGGTTACAATCACTTGGGGATACCAAAGAGTTTTGGTATCCCCTTTATTTGTTAAAGATTGGGGGGAAAAATCCAAACCCGCATTCGAGGATTTGGGTCTTCGCCTGGAAGCCAGAAGCGCACCGGTGGGATTGGAAAATTAGAATATACCTATCATCCTGGATGTCATGGCGGATGTCGCTAAAACATGTAGCCACAATGGCTTTCTCCTTACTCCACCATTTGGACGGCTTCCCCACGACGTCAGCGAAGGTGACGACCACCCGCAGCCGATCCCCATCCTGGGCTATCAGCTGACCAGCGCATCCTCCCCACCGGCTGCGGCCATTTTCCGCCAATCGACTGGCTCGAATCGCGCCGCTGAGCCGCCCAAGACGATCCTCGAACGGCTCAACCTAGAGAACTATTCTAGAAATGTAGGCGGGGAAGATCAGCGCATGGTATTACTGGGCTTAATCCCCAGAGACGGCTTCCACCTCCAACGCCAGGGCGATGAACTGGGTTGTCTGAAATGCATTGAAATTGTTGTCGCTCACCATAATGAGGGTGGGTCTTCCATCTGGCAGCCTGGGGCCGAAGGTCATCCCTTCCAGGTTATCGGGGACGATCCCCAGGTCGTCCTCGATATCCAGCAGGAAGCGCTTATCCACGGGCTCAAAGTCCACCGGATCGCCAGTCACCGGATCAAATAGAAAGAAATAACCGGAAACATCGCTCGCACCCTGAGTCTGGACTTCAAACAGGTTCACATCGTTGCCCACGCCCACCGAGAACGAGCGCTCCATTGCCAGCTGCGTGCCAGCATTATCGATCGGCAGCAGCTCTACCAGGCCATTGACCCGGAACGCATTGGGGGGCACGGGTGGGTCGGCGACCGGGTCCACCACGTAGACATACTCCTGACCGGGTTGCTTCCTTGCCGTTCCATACTGCAGTATCCTTGCCAAACTTTCCTGGCCCACGTCTGCTGCCGGGCCGTCCTGGAACAGGGCCGCCTCCGTGGCGGTGTATAGAGTTTTCCTGTCCGGGGTGACTGTCAGGCTCTCAAATCCCAGGTTGAAGCGCACTCCGGCTGTAGAACCATCCGGCAGGAATTTATCCGGGATTGGCAGGGCACGCGTATGCCTTCCGTTCAGGTTGATCCGGTTGACAAACGGGTTGATCGGGGGCGAGGCGATCGAATTGCCCTCGGAGGAGAAGTACAATATGCCCTCCTGGGCCAGGACCATGCCCTCCGGATCGAGTGACAGCGGCGCAAAAGGCTCGCCATTCTCGTCCAGCAGGGTGGTCACCTCCAGGAAGGAGATGTCGCCCTCATCAAGCGAACCATCACTGAGATCGATTCCCAGCGTGTAAAAACGCGCCGGATCGATCTGGCTTTGATCATCGGAAATGGTGTAGTAAACCTTCTTGTTGGGGTCGTAGGTTATGCTCGACAGGCCGCCGACCTCGGTATCCGCGAATTGAAATCCGGTCTGGAAATCAACCGTTCCAAGCAGCTCGTATCCGCTGACCGTTAGCTGGCCCTTGTCATCGGAATGAGACGCCGCTCCGACTGCTGTCGCATAGAATCCGGCTGCCATGAGCGCGAGCGTTAAGATCGCCAGCAATAAGATGAAGTACACAACTGGTCGCACACGTACTTGGCTATACATAGGCTATCCT
>JBFFEL010000084.1:0-17131 GCA_041558875.1 Anaerolineales bacterium | reverse complement strand
TCGAGAACGCCAGGCCGGAAACAATTGCCATCGGTGAGAATTTTGAGCGATTGCGTGAAGAGTTTCCTTTCGATCCACTGGAGTTCGTCAAGTTCAACCTTCCGGACAAATTGAGAGTTACGCAGCGAGTCGACCAGGTCGATTAAATAATCTTGCCAAAATTTAGGTTACCCGGAAACTAGGTGTTTCCGGGTAATTTTTTGTGAAAATAGATTATGATTTGGGTTTCAAACACAAATCAGAATTCATATCGATCTAAGATGATTGGTAAAAGGAAATTACTGGTGACTACTCTCGAATTCCCAACCATTCCTGATCCCCGGCCGCAGACTGCCCCTCCTTACTCACACGTGATGGCCAAACCGACCGGGGCAATCTGCAACCTGGACTGCGAATACTGCTTCTTCCTCTCCAAAGAGGCTTTATATCCTGGCAGTCCTTTCCGCATGGCAGATGATGTCCAGGAAGCCTACATCAAGCAGATCATCGAATCCCAGCGCGGGCCACAGGTGACCATCGCCTGGCAGGGCGGTGAACCAACCTTGATGGGATTGGAGTTCTTCGAACGAACAATCGAGCTGGTGAAGAAGCATTCTCGTCCAGGTATGCGAGTCGATCACACCATCCAGACAAACGGCACCAAGTTAGACAGCACCTGGTGCCAGTTTTTCAAACGCAACAACTTCCTGGTTGGCCTCTCAATGGATGGTCCCCCCCATATACATGACATGTATCGCGTGGATAAAAACGGTGACGGGACTCATGAAAAAGTGATGGCCGCAGCACGTAAGCTGCAGCAGTACAACGTTGACTTCAACATACTGTGCACAGTACATGCTGGAAACGCAGACCAACCCTTGGAGGTTTACCGCTACTTCCGAGACGAGGTCAAAACAGATTTCATCCAGTTCATCCCCATCGTTGAGCGTGCCACGCCTGAGCTGCTGCCCATCGCTAACCGCGGATGGGGAGACCAAAACTTACCCTCCGAGACAGAGCTCCAAGATATTCCAATGGCGAAAAGCTCCAAGCGTCCGCTTTACACCCTCGAGGGCAGCCTGGTGACGGAGCGCTCCGTGAGACCCGAGCAATGGGGACAGTTCTTGATCACGATTTATGATGAGTGGGTTCATAACGACGTCGGTCAGGTGTTTGTGCAGATGTTCGATTCAGCCCTGGGTTCATGGTACGGCACCGGCGCTTCATTGTGCATCCACCGGGAAACCTGTGGGGATGCCCTAGCGCTGGAACACAACGGCGATCTTTACTCCTGTGACCACTTTGTAGAACCTAAGTATCTTTTGGGAAATATCAAAGAAGAGCACATGCTGGATATGGTCGCCTCTGATCAGCAGCGTAAATTCGGCAATGATAAACGTGATAAATTACCGCAATACTGCATTGAATGTCCCGTGCGCTTCGCCTGCAACGGTGGCTGCCCGCGCAACCGTTTCATCAAGACTCCAGATGGAGAGGATGGTTTGAATTACCTGTGCGCCGGATATAAATCCTTCTTCACCCATGTCGACCATCCGATGCGCCTGATGGCTGCCCTGTTGAAGCAAGGTCGCTACGCGGAAGAGGTGATGGGAATTCTGGCCCGGGAGGAAGGGACTGAGCCCGAATCAAAAGCTTCTTCCATTGAGAAACCTAAAAAGAAAAGGCGCCGTCGCAGGCGGAAGAAATAACAACAACTCTTTACTCATCCAAAAATAAATAGTTTGCAGGAGGGAGGATTACAGGTTATGTTAAGGCTCTTTCAAACAAACACCGTACCGCACCGGCATGCTGAATCCACAACCTGGCTCGATCTTTTCTTTGATCTGGTCTATGTGGCCGTCCTGGTGGAATTAGGAAATCGGCTCAGTCATGATATCTCCTTATCCGGAGTTATCCAGTATCTATTTCTATTTATCATAATCTGGTGGTCTTGGTTGGAGAAGGTGCTTTTTGCACGTTTTTTCCCCAATGACGATATTGGTCTACGCCTGTTGACCTTTGTATATATGGCCCTTATCGGAGTGATGGCATTTAACATTCATGATATGACCGGCTCACTGGCTGTTCCATTCCTGCTAGCATACGCCGCTTCAAAAGTCGTTCTGGCAGTTATGTACCTCAAAGCTGGCAGACAGTATCCCCAATACCAGGGGATGACCTGGTTTTACACAGGTATCTTCTCCGTGGCAGCGATTGCCTGGCTGACGATCGCGGTATTCGCCCCAACCAATATCTGGCTCTGGGCTGTAGTCGCCGCAATTGGAATTCTAGCTTCGGCGATACTGCCATTAATCAAAGACCGGACAAGACTATTGTCTTTTGAACTGCCACCGACGAAGAAGCATTATATGCGCCATCGCTTTGGCGAATTGACGATCATCGTGCTTGGGGAGTTCTTCATTAAAGTCATCAGCAGTGCATCAGACCGGGAAATTTACCCGGTAACATTGCTATTTTTCATCTTGATGTTAAGTATTTCAACCAGCCTGTGGTGGTTGTATTTCGACCACCAGGAACATTCTGCGCTGTCAAAACAAAGATCGCGATTGGAAACATGGATTTACATTCATTATCCACTGCTCGCAGCCATTACTGCCTATGGCGTAGTAGGGACTAAAATCATGGCATTAATCCCAGGTGAAACGCTGAGTGATCCTAAAAGGTGGCTCTTTTGCGGCGCGCTGGCAGTCGCCGTAGCCAGTACTGCAGTGATCGAATGGACTGCTCACGAAAAAACGGAGGCGATGTCACGGAGTCCCCAAATCTACCCGCGATTATTTGGGGCACTCCTTCTTTTGTTGCTTGCTTTCTTCGGAGGGGGTCTGAGCGTCCCGCTGCTCGTGATTATCACCGCCAGCATTGTCATTGCTCTGGTGGGATTGGATATCTCCGGACGCTTAAAAAACCCTGTCGCCAGACCAACATAGATAGATATCTATTCTTACCTTGACTTTCACGATTTCTCAAACATGAATCCAGATTGGGTAGTTTCCCCCAAAGAGCTGACCTCCTGGGCCCAATTGCGAAATGATAATCTGCCAGCATATACGGGCAGTCCAAATTGGCGTAATTATCTCGTTTTTTTGGAAGGAAAATTGCGTGAGTATGGTGTAATTGATATCTTCAAGAATCGCTGGCAGTTTGAGCGTTGGTACACATCAGATGATGACTCGAACTGGTCGTTAATTTCCGATGGGCAACCGGTGCGCGTGAGCCATTACGACGCCTATTCTGGCACAACGGGTCCCGATGGAGTTACTGCGCCTTTGATTTACTACGATCACAATAACCCTCCCCAATCAATAAAAGACAAAATTGTCGTTTTTCCGACACTACCTCACCCACAACCACCATTTGACGAAGAATACTTGATGTATTCTACCTTCAATGATTATGAGTACCGCAGCGACGATCCATTTGCTCCGCTGTTTTCATATGTAGATCCAGCCGAATCTATCACCTTTGATACCATGTACCAGCTGGAACAGCAATTTCATGAAATCGCAATGGAAGGCGGCGCTGCGGGATTGGTGAAGTTCTGCGATATGGCCTATGAGAGGACCATGGGCTTGTATACATTTCCGGTTCCAACACTACATGATATGCCCGGCCTGATCCTGGACAGGGATGCTGGAACACAGGTGATCGCCGATGCCAAAGCCGGGAGGCAGGCAACATTGCGTTTGGAAGCCACGGTCGAATCCAGCGAAGCAGTGCAGCTGATTGCATATCTACCCGGCAAGCGTTACGGCACCCCAGAAGACGAACAGATTTTGTTGGTAAATCACACTGATGGTCCTTCAATAACCCAAGATAATGGCGCGCTTGGCTTGCTGGCGATCGTCAAGTATTTTTCGAATTTACCTCCGGAAGAACGAGAACGGACCCTGACAGTATTCCTGGATTGCCGTCACTATATGCCTGGCATGGAATCAGCTCACCAAGATGTTTCCTGGCTGGATCGATATCCAGAAGCCCGGGAAAAGATAGTAGCTCTGATCCACATTGAGCACTTGGGGGAGATGGATTATCGTGAAGTGGATGGAAGGCTAGAAGCAGTAGGTCTGCCAGAACAATCTTTGCTCTGGGTGCGAAACAATCAGAAGTTGATTGACATGGCAATTCAAGCCGTCAATACACATGATGTTCGCAGAATCCAAGTCGTAGCGCCAGAAAGACCGGGGGTTAATGGAGGCATTCAGCAATGGTGGTGGGGGGTTGGGGTGCTGTGCCTATCCAAGCACCACCTGGATACTGGTCAACCACTCCTTAACATTCCTGGTTACGGTATGGCTGGCTTCTTGGGGAATTACTGGACATCGGCCAGCGGCATTGATCGCTGGAATTGCGAGCATGCTTTGCGCCAAATTAAGACAATGAACCAACTGGCTGAATTTCTTATGCAGGTTGATCTTGACGAGATTCAACCCATGTAAGACTAGAGAAACTCCCATGTTAGAGGAAATACCGGGATAAAGGAAGACTCCGGGTTTTGCTTCCAATTTCAACCGGTGATTGAGTAGGTATAATATTTTTTAGACATTTATAACCATTGAAGAATTGGATGATAAAAGGAGCATTGAAATGGGCAAGGAAACAAGGTTGTTCAAAAGTGAAGACCGCAAAAACCGCGATGAAGTAAGCGCTTTTCTCAATCAGCTGGCTGGAAAAATTTCTGAAGGGGAAGTCGTCCTGCGGCGAGGCCAGGAGGAGATCAAATTGCAACTTCCCGATAATTTGATCTTAGAAATTCAAGTGGAGGATGAAGATAAGAAAAGGAAAGGCATCCAACACAGCCTCGAATTGGAGATCAAGTGGTTCGACGATGATTCTCCCGCCGGTCCGTTGGAATTGGGTTAGCATTTCTTATAGGCAAAGCCTTCGGCTAGGTAATACCATCTAGTAGGGGCGAAGCATCCCGTCGATTAATAATCGAAAGAGAAAAATCTGTAATGGATGCTTAGCCCTTACTCATACTTGATCCAAGAAAATGACTAATTACATATTGCCAGAGGGGAGAATTTAGAATATTCTATTCTTGGTAAACTGATGGAAGAGAATATTCTATCCACACCAGCTGCGCAGCGTTTTTACGATCGCATTGGCCACCGCTACGATTGGTTCGAATTCTACGAAGCGAAGGCGAAAGAACGCGCCCACCAGGCGCTAGATTTGGCCCAGGGTCAGAAAGTTTTGAGTGTCGGTGTTGGAACTGGAAAAGGTTTGAGCCGAATTATCCGTGATATTTCACCTGAGGGCATAGGCTTCGGCCTTGACATATCTCCAGTGATGGTTCGTTTGACCAAAGAGCGCACCTCTGCTCCAGTCTGTCTGGCAGATGCACGTCTGCTGCCGTATCGCAGTCATAGTTTCGATCGCATTTTTGCAGCATATGTGCTTGATCTCCTGCCCCAAATCGACCTGGAGGATCTCCTGGTTGGTTTTCAAAGGGTGTTGAAATCATCCGGAATAATGGTGATTATCACCCTCACAGAAGGCGTTGATCGATCTTCGAGGGCATTGGTGGCGGCCTGGAAAGGTTTATTCGCCCTCAATCCTGCCTTGTGTGGAGGCTGCCGGCCACTGCAGCTCGCTGAAATCGTCAAGCGGATTGGCTTCGAGCAGGTTGAAAGGGAAGTGATTGTCCAGATGGCAGTTCCAAGTGAGATCGTTCGCGCAATAAGGACCTAAAGGAATATATGGTAGAGAAAATATCTGAACCCAAATATCCGAGCGGCATTTCACGGTTGCTATACAGAGCGCCGATCTGGCTTTACAAGTACAACCTTGGATGGTTGATGAGTGGCAGGATGCTGGAGATCACGCATACCGGTCGTAAAAGCGGTCAGCCCAGGTATGTAGTTTTGGAAGTTGCAAAGCATGATCCCTCAAACGATACGTACTATGTTGCCGCGGCCTGGGGTGAGAAGAGCGATTGGGTTAAAAATATCCAGAAAAACCCAAAGGTCAAAGTCAAGGTTGGCAGGCAAAGTTTGGAAAGGGTTGCTGTACAGCTCGATCCGGATGAGAGTGAAGCTGTGATCCTGGATTATTCCCAGCGGCATACATCCACCATGATGAATCTGGCCCGCTTCATGGGTTACAAGCTGGATGGCAGCGAGGAAGACTTTCGTGAACTCGGACGCATGTTGATGATGTTTGCCCTTAAACCTGAAGGTGAGGGGCCCCCTCAGTGAATTCAATCTTATTTTTTACTTATCCATTTGGAATATTGGTCGTATTGACCCTGGTAATTGGCCTCGGGATCTATCTGACTCGAAAATATAAATTGGGTTGGCGCCTCTATTGGATCGGCGCGGCATTGTTTATCATCGCCCAGGTTTTTCACATCCCTTTCAACCTGCTAGTCGATAGACTTTTCCGCAATGGAGTTTTACCGAGTGTTCCTGAAGAATACCAATTGCTTTTTAGTGCAGTATTTTTGGGTCTCAGCGCAGCGCTTTTCGAAGAGATTACTCGCTATTTTGGTTTCCGCTGGTGGGCGAAGGATGCGCGCAGCTGGGCAAAAGGTTTACTCTTCGGCTCTGGTTGGGGTGGGATGGAAGCGGTTTTATTCTTTGCTATACCCCTCCTGCTGAACTATGTAATATTTCTAGCTTTACGCACCCAGGACCTCTCTGGAATGGTTCCATCTGAACAGCTCGCGCCCCTGCAGGAAGGCCTGAAAATATTCTGGGGAGTCGCCTGGTACGATTCATTATTGGGTGCAATAGAAAGGACCTTGGTGATCCCAATTCAGATCGTCTTCACCATACTGGTGTTACAAGTCTTTATCCGCAGGCAGATCAGATGGTTGTGGTTTGCGATCATCTTGCACGCACTCTTGGATGCTGTCGTGGTCATCGGCGTCCGAACTTGGGGAGTTTACATCACGGAAGCGCTTTTCCTGTTCTTCAGCCTGTTCAGCCTCGGCATGATTTTTGTATTGCGATCGGATGAACCTGAAGAATCGGAGCAGGAAGATTATCCAGAAGATAGCCCACAAATCGACCAGCTAGAACTGGTCCCTATTGAAGTGACTGAGGAAAATATCGACCAGACCCGATTCACAGACTAAGTCATGATCACAACCCAAAGTCTAACCAAGAAGTTTGATCAAATAAAGGCTGTCGAAAATCTAAGCCTGGAAATCCCTGAAGGGGAAGTCTTCGGATTTCTGGGTCCCAACGGGGCTGGCAAAACTACCACAGTGCGCATGTTGACCAGTCTGATCAGCCCTACACAGGGCAGCGCAGCTGTCAATGGATTTCAGGTTGGTGAACAGGATATCGATATTCGCCGCAGCGTAGGCTTGCTCACAGAAACTCCTGGCCTGTATGATAACTTGAGTGCGGAACGCAACCTGGAGATTTATGCCAGCCTTTACGAAGTCGGAGACATCAAAGGCCAGGTTGAAAAATACCTGCGTTTTCTTGGCTTGTGGGATCGCAGGATGGACGTGGCTGCAACCTTCTCAAAAGGCATGAAACAAAAGCTGGCTATCGCCCGGGCATTATTGCACGAACCGCGCACCTTGTTTTTAGATGAACCTACCGCCGGTCTCGATCCTGAGGCCTCCCGCCTGGTAAGGGAGTTCATCCTGGAGATCAAGCAGCAGGGACGGACCATTTTCATCTGCACCCACAACCTGGATGAGGCGGATCGCCTGTGCGACCGGATCGGTGTATTTAAAACCAGGTTGCTGGTCGTTGATTCACCCATCAAGCTGCGCAGGCAGGTCTTCGGTCGCAAAGTCGTCTTTCATCTCGTGCAGGCGAATCAAGCCTTGGTTGACAAGATCATAGCCCACCCGCATGTCAGCGAAGCCAATTTGATCGACCATAAAATCGTGGTCACAATTGATGATCCGGAGGCTCACAATCCAGAATTGATCCGCATCTTAGTCAGAGAGGGTGCCGATATCCAGTTCATCGGAGAACTGCGCCGCTCGCTGGAAGATGTCTATCTGCAACTAGTCAAGAATGCGTGAAATTCTGAAAACTTCATGTCTATAAATATTCGGCGTAATTTATTTTCGAAGTTAAGAGCCCGCCGCATATCTTGGCGCTTTGTACTCAAAATTGTGAGCTGAAACGCCCACGATTGGCTAAGGTACAAAGAACTCTATTGAGCGTTTATCAAACCGTACATCTGTTTCGATATGCAATGAACAAGATCAACACCATAATCCGTAAAGAGTGGTCGGAAGTATTCAAAAATAGGATGGTGCTGTTTACTACGGCCTTTTTGCCGCTCCTGCTCACCGCCATCCCCCTTGGTATCATTTATGCGACGAGCTCATCCGGCGATTTCTCGGCCATATCAGGGGACATGCCGGATGAATTCAATGCTTTTTGCCCTGAAAATTTCAGCGGGGGGGATTGCTTTCAAGTATTCATCGTCAGCCAGTTTATGATCATGTTCATGATCATCCCCCTGGCCATCCCCGCAGCTATTTCTTCGTATTCAATTGTTGGAGAGAAAGTTAACCGCAGCCTGGAACCACTATTGGCCACACCAATTACCACAACGGAGCTACTGGTTGGCAAAAGTCTGTCTGCAATCATCCCAGCTCTGATCGCAACCTGGTTGGGATTTGCAATATTTGTAATCGGATCCTGGATCATGATCACAAATCCGGTCGTGATCGGCAATTTCCTGGATGGTCGCTGGTTGATCGCCATCTTCATCATTGGCCCCCTGATGGCATTATCTGCGGTAAGCTTCAGCATCATCATCTCTTCCCGGGTGAATGATCCCCGGGTGGCAGAGCAGGTATCGATGATCATCATTCTGCCTGTCCTGGCGGCATTCTTTGGCCAGATGGCCGGCATTATCATATTAAATGTCACCTTCATGGTGACTAGCGCTATCGTACTCGCTATGGTGGATGCCATCCTTGTTTATTTGTCAATCCGCTTATTCCAGCGAGAGACGATCATCACCCGCTGGAAATGAGTTAATCTTCATAAAAAATGACCGCGATATTAAATATCCTGCTTTCGATCCTGTTTCTGATATCCAGCTTAAGCGGGAGTTTTCAAGAGGAACAACTCCAGATTAGAATGAGCAGGAATTGGGGGTTCTCATCCGGAACTGGCAGGATTCAGGGCACCTTCACCATCGTTGCAAGCGGACCGGAAGATCTTACCCAGGTTGTCTTTTACATCGATGATCAAATAATCGGGGAAGTAGATGAATCCCCGTTTGATCATCGGTTCGTCACGGATGATTACCCCTTGGGTTCCCACCAGATTTCTGCCATTGGCACCACGGCTTCTGGTGATGAACTGGTTTCAAATCTTGTCCAGTTAGAGTTCGTCAGCGCGGATCAAGGATGGCAAGCGGCAGGAAATATCATTATCCCGCTGGTGGTGGTTATATTGGCAGCAATAGGATTGGCTGTCATCGTTCCTCTGATCTTCACCCGTGGAAAAAAGGAGCAACTGCCACCAGGAGCGCCACGCAGTTATGGTTATTATGGGGGTGCAATATGCCCGAAGTGCAGTCGACCATTCAGCCGTCATATCTACGGTTTGAATCTTGGTCTGCATAAATATGATCGCTGCCCTTATTGCGGAAAATGGAGCCTGGTGAAGAGAGCCTCGAAAGAGGAATTGGAAGCAGCTGAAGCAGCTGAGATTGCAGCCGCCCAGGAAGGCATATTCGAACCACAAATCTCTGAAGAGGAGACTTTTCGCAGAGATCTTGAAGATTCCCGCTTCGAAGATTAACTAACGCAATGTGCAAGTTTAATAATTCTACATAAATGTCATACTGAGGCGAAGCCGAAGTATCCCTGAGACCGTAATCAACCTAAGCTTTAGGGATTCTTCACTCGCTTTGCTCGCTCAGCCCAGCAAAGTAAGCTGGAGTAAACAATGACGATTCCTTCTTTATTCAGAATAAAAGAATGAATAGCTTGCACATCGGGTAAATTAAGATCTGATTTTGGCCTTTCATTAGTATTGACAGCAATGCTATACGAAATGGCTATGTTTTTTTAACCAAGCAACCAAGAATTTTTACAATATGATTTCGAAACAATTCAATAAATCTTGAGATGGAATATAGGACTTTTGTATATTAGATAGGTGACAGTTAGCACTAGTCGTTAGGACATAATAAATTGATAATGAAGGTAGAAAATATCGACCAGTTGTGATTTTTTTGTCAGCAAGTGGAGGTAATGGATGCCCGTCAAGGGATGGATAGAAGTCGATGAACTCTACTGTAAAGGCTGCGATTTATGTGTCAATGCCTGCCCAAAGCAAGTAATTAGCCTGGACCTTAATCGCCTTACTGCAAAAGGTTATCACCCGGCTTATCTGAGCTCTGAGGGCTGCACCGGATGCGCAATTTGCGCTATCGTTTGTCCGGAGGCAGCCCTTACGATTTACCGCGAAGTGCCTGCCCGGCGAGCCAAAGCAAGCGTTTAGGAAAATTTGCATGTCAAAAGAACTGCTTAAAGGAAACGAAGCAATCGCGGAAGCAGCCATCCGCTCTGGGCTGGAGGCTTATTTCGGATACCCGATCACCCCACAGACTGAGCTGCTGGAGTGGCTTTCGAAACGAATGCCCGAATTAGGACGCACATTTATGCAGGCTGAGAGCGAGCTGGCTGCGATTAACATGGTTTATGGCGCTGCGTGTACCGGGGCACGAGTGATGACTTCCTCCTCGAGTCCTGGAATCAGCTTGATGATGGAGGGCATCTCCTACATCGCTGGTACTGAAGTGCCTGTTGTGCTGGTGGATGTGATGCGTGCTGGACCAGGCTTGGGAAATATCGCTCCAGCTCAAAGCGATTACAACCAGATTGTCCATGGCGGAGGCCACGGCGATTTTCGCCCAATCGTCCTTGCTCCAGCCTCCGTTCAAGAGTCAATTGATCTCACAGTTGAGGCCTTCGAATTGGCTGATCGCTACCGGGCGATCGTCGTAGTATTGATCGATGGATCTATCGGTCAAATGATGGAACCTGCTGAGTTGCCGCCCATGCGGCAACTCAATCGACAACGTCCCACTTGGGCAGTAACAGGCGCGAAAGATCGCGATCGCCGCATTCTCAGTTCGATCTACATTGATCCGGAGAACGAAGAGAAGACAAACTTACGCATTTTAGAGCGCTGGAAAGAGATAGAAGCCAACGAGATGCGCTACAAAGAGTATCATCTTGAAGACGCCGAATTGGTCGTGGTTGGATTTGGCACTGCCGGACGAGTTGCTCTTTCTGCAGTCCGGGCAGCAAGAGCCGAAGGTATTCCAGTCGGATTGCTGCGGCCAATTACCGTCAGCCCATTCCCTTACGCCCGGATAAAAGAACTCAGTAATCTGGCCTGCGGCATGCTGGTGGTTGAGATGAATACTGGCCAAATGCTGCTTGATGTTCAGGCAGCCGTTGGTGGGAAAATCCCGGTCGAATTTTACGGCCGCATGGGTGGCGTCGTCCCACTACCAGACGAGATTCATGAAGAAATTAGTCGGCTTTGTTATGAGCCGGTAGCTCCGAGCGCAGATCCAAGAGAATCTTGGATGGACCGCATGGACCTGGCCAAGAACTAGGAGTCAAAATATATGGGTTTGAAACCACAGGTTGAAACGGTTTACAAACGCCCAGCAATATTCACGAAAACAACAACTCATTACTGCCCTGGTTGCACTCATGGAGTTGCTCATCGTCTGGTGGCTGAAGTTCTCGAGGAGATGAACCTCCAAGAAAAGACGATCGGAGTCGCCTCAGTGGGTTGCTCTGTATTTGCTTACAATTATTTCGATTGCGATTTCGTCGAAGCAGCACATGGCCGTGCTCCAGCTATGGCCACAGGTATTAAACGGGTCCTGCCTGACCGGATTGTTTTTACCTACCAGGGAGACGGAGATCTTGCCTCGATCGGCATGGCAGAGATCGTACACTCTGCTGCTCGGGGTGAAAATATCACCGCAATTTTTATTAACAATGCAAATTACGGCATGACGGGCGGGCAGATGGCTCCTACAACTTTGCCTGGACAAAAAACCACTTCTTCGCCGATGGGACGGGACATAGAGAACAATGGATATCCTATCCGTACTGCGGAGATGCTGGCCACGCTCGATGGCCCTGGGTATATCGTCCGTCGCAGCCTGCATGATCCTACAAACATCCGCAAAGCGAAAAAAGCAATTCGCTTAGCGTTCGAAACTCAAGAAAGAGGACTTGGCTTTTCTATGGTTGAGCTGCTCTCAACATGCCCAACGAATTGGGGGATGAATCCAATCCAATCTCTGCAATGGATTGAAGAGCATATGATCCCTTACTTCCCCCTCGAAGATTTCAAGGTTTCCCCGAATCTCAGCCAGGTAAGGATATAGCTGTAAAGGAAAATCAATGCAAACCGAAATCGTTATTGCTGGTTTTGGCGGTCAGGGGGTGCTTTTTGCCGGGCAGGTTCTCGCCTATGCAGCCATGGATAGCGGAAAAGAAGTTACCTGGATACCATCTTATGGACCTGAAATGCGAGGTGGAACTGCAAACTGCACAGTTATCGTTGCCGATGAAGAGATTGGGTCTCCGCTGGTTCGCCACCCACAGGCAGTTATCGCGATGAACCTGCCTTCCTTGGACAAATATGAGCCACTCGTAGCTAAAGAAGGCACCTTGATCGTAAATTCTTCGCTGATCGAACGCTCAATTCAAAGGGAAGACCTCAAGAGTGTGCTCATACCAGCCAATGAGATCGCCGAGTCTTTGGGAGATAAACGCTTAACAAACATTGTCATGGTCGGGGCTTTGCTGGCTACAGTGCCCGTCTTACCGCTTGAAGCCATCGAACAGGCGTTAGAAGATCACCTGCCGGAGCGGCATAAGAAACTTCTCCCACTCAACTTTCAGGCACTACGCGCAGGTGCAGATTTAGTGCATAAGGAGCAGATAGGACAACAATCATAACGGATTCACCCTCTGGGTTCCTGATCCCACGCAACATACATCGCACAATATTGCTCAAAGAAGCTTCATTGCAGATCATTCCGCGAGGCATTCATAACTCGCATGGTTATCGGGAACCAAGCCGCTACTTCGAACATCAATACACGTCCTTAAAACTCTTTTGCAACGGGGCTGCCAAAAAAAGGCAGCCCCGCAATTTTTCTCTTAGATTGATTCGTCTGGATTGATCAGGAAATGTCCACTCAAAAAGTGGGGCAGTGTGAGTTCGTTCACACTAAACAGAAGAATTTTTTGACTATTAATGTCCCCCTCAAAAATATCAGGTACAATAGAAATCAACCAATAATTATCTGATTAACTACTTCTCCAGAGTTATGTGGAGGCATCAAATGGATCAGACGCAGGTTATCTACTTATGCCCGATCTGCTTCCGAGTTTGTGAAACTGAAGAAAAATGCCATGAACACATAATGGTTTTATGTGAAACGGGACACCCCGGCGATGAGCGTCGTAAGCCTGTCACCGACGAACATGGTAATCTGGTTTCTCGCGCTCCACTTTGGTATCTAGAGGCATTGAGCCGCGATCGGAATTAATTCAGGACCTTCTATATCACAAAAATTTTCAACACTTCTTTTACCTAAGTCTGGATTCGCTCCAGGCTTTTGTATTTAATAGACATTTTTTGCACGCATCCATCTTTATTATCATCCTGATGCAGTAGTATAGGACCTTGTGCTCGTTAAATGCCAATAAGTGCCTGTCCCTTACTTGCTATTGGAGCTTATCTAAGCTTCCCCAGTAGAGTTTATTAATAACACCTCTCTCTAATTCGCCACTTGGGTGATCAGAATACGGTAGTGATCCATTAACAGTATTTTCAAGGAAACAGCGTTACCGAGACAACTTCACACCTGATATTGCCAAATATGAAAAGGCTGCCTTTGCGAAATCACAAAGGCAGCCGATTTTTCAATCAAGAAATAATTTACGCCATAATCGGGACATCTCGATATTTCAGGGCGGCATGAGCTGCAGATAGACGGGCAATAGGTACTCGAAATGGTGAGCAGCTGACATAATTCTGACCGATTGAATAGCAAAAGTCGATCGATTCAGGATCACCACCATGTTCACCGCAAATTCCGACTTCCAAGTCCCTTCGAGCTTCCCTCCCCATCTTCACACAGATCTCCATCAGTTTCCCAACGCCATCGAAATCAATCGTCTGGAAGGGATTCTTCGGCAGGATGCCATCTTCAACATATTTGAGCAAGAAATTGCGTTCGGCATCGTCGCGACTGTAACCGTAGGTCATCTGGGTTAAATCATTGGTACCGAAAGAGAAGAACTCTGCAACCTCAGCAATCTCTCCGGCTGTCACCGCCGCACGCGGAATTTCGATCATCGTGCCGAATTTATAATCAAATTCGACACCCTTATCCCGCATTATTTCTTTGGCGATCACCTCCAACCGGGGTTGAATGACATTGAGCTCATTCACTGTGCCGGTCAAGGGGATCATTACCTCCGGTTTTGCATTCACACCTTTTAGCGTGACATTTGCTGCAGCTTCGAAGATCGCACGGACCTGCATTTCGACGATTTCGGGCATCATAATGCTCAAGCGAATGCCGCGCAAACCCATCATCGGATTGCTCTCATGCAGTCCCTGGACATGGCTTAAAAGGTCTTCCTTTTCAGCCAGGCCTTGGTCTTCACCCTTTACCCGCATCGTGATCACTTCTTCTAGCAGTTCTTCCTCAGACGGGAGGAACTCGTGCAGAGGTGGATCGATCAGGCGAATGATGACCGGGTAACCATCCATGGCCTCGAACAATCCTTCAAAATCCGAACGCTGGAAAGGAAGCAATTCATCTAAAGCTGCCTTTCTTTCAGCGGAAGTATCTGAAAGGATCATGCGCTGAACGGTGGGTAATCGTTCCTGTTCAAAAAACATGTGCTCCGTTCGGCAAAGGCCGATGCCAACTGCACCGTAGGATCGCGCTCGCCGGGCATCCGCAGGGTAATCAGCGTTAGCCCAAACCTGGAGACCGGTCGTCGGCCAACCTTCAGGCGCTTTACGGATACCAGGGGTAGCGCTGATGTCATCAGCCCAGGATAACAAGGTCAGCAAGTCGGTTTGTTCCTCTAATGTTGGAGCGATGGTGGCAATCTTATCCAGGAAGACCTCACCACTTGTGCCATTAACTGAGATCCATTCCCCCTCTTTTACGACTTTATCATCTACCGACATCAGGCGTTTTTCCAGATCAAGCTGGATCATTGCGGCACCTACTACACAGGGAACTCCGAATTGCCTGGCGACTACGGCAGCATGGGATGTGGCACCGCCCTCGCTGGTTAAGATCCCTTTTGAAGCCAGCATACCGTGAACATCGTCCGGTTTGGTGAAAGGCCGCACCATGATCACATCCTGGCCTTCCTCTTTAGCCATCTGTTCTGCTGTATCTGCGTCGAAATAGACCTGTCCGACTGCTGCCCCCGGTGAGGCATTTACTCCCGAAGCGTACAGTGCACCGGCCTGACGGGCTTTCTCGATTGCCTGCAAGTCAAATTGGGGATGCAGGAGGGTATCAACATCATCTGGCAGCACACGAAGAACTGCTTCTTCTTTCGTTATCAATCCCTCTTCTGCCATATCAACGGCAATTTTCACTGCTGCTTTCGCGGTTCTCTTTCCCGTCCGGGTTTGCAGCATCCATAACTTATTTTTCTCAATGGTGAACTCAACATCCTGCATGTCCTGGTAATGCCGCTCAAGCTTGCCACATATCTGCAAGAATTCCTGATAGGCTTCCGGCATTTCATTTTCAAGATCTTGAATTTTTTTCGTATTACGAATGCCAGCGACCACATCTTCTCCCTGGGCATTGAGCAGATAATCACCATAAAGCAAATCTTCACCAGTGGCCGGATCACGGGTAAAGGCAACTCCAGTTCCCGAATCCCAACCCATATTTCCGAATACCATGGTTTGAATGTTAACACCTGTACCCAGATCGTGTTCTATTCCGGCTGCGTTACGGTAATCCACTGCACGTTTCCCATTCCAGGATTTAAATACGGCTTCAGTTGCAAGCCGCAGCTGTTCGTATGGATCTTGCGGAAATTCAAATCCCATGTGATCTTTGACCACGGATTTAAACTTCTCAACCAGACTTTTCCAATCCTCTGCGGTCAGTTCAGTATCCGATTTGACTCCCTTCTCCTCTTTGTACTTGTCCATTGGACCTTCAAAGGCCTCATCGGGGATTCCCAATACCACCTCACCGAACATCTCAACCAATCGGCGGTAGGCATCAAAAACAAAGGTCTCATCGCCAGTCAGTTCAGCCATCCCTGCTGCGGTTTCGTCATTAAGGCCGATATTGAGCACGGTATCCATCATGCCTGGCATCGAGAATTTTGCTCCAGAACGGCAGGAGATCAATAGCGGATTACTCGGATCACCAAATGATTTTCCGGTTGCTTGTTCAACCTGTTTCAGCGCTTCAAGCTCTTGTTCCCACATGCCTGGGGGTAATTTTTCCCCGGCATCCAGGTAAGCATTACAGGCTTCAGTAGTTACGGTAAATCCGGGCGGTACTGGAACTCCTGCCCTGGTCATATCAGCCAATCCTGACCCTTTTCCACCCAGGAGGGCACGTACCTCCTCCCATTCACCCCCAACAGTTTCTTCAGCAGCTTCCACCTCGCTGAAGAGGTAAACCCATTTATTATCAGTCATCTTTCTCTCCTAAATGTTTTTTTATGATTGCTATCTTTGCGCTCTCAATCACCCGGCATTTCAACCGGGGAAATTATGCATCAGGCATTTTATCTTTACCAGGTAGGGAAGCTAAATTCACAAACTGGGTGTTCTATAATTTCGGACGCACGGTTTATAGTTTACCACTCTGGTTGAGATTCACAAAATGTATTTTGTCAGCACAATGGGTGATATTTAGCATCAAATCAGTTAGTACGTAACCAGATTTATTCAGTAACTGCTATGGGGATTATGAATCCGGATAACCCAATACCATGTAAATAATCCATGTTTAAGATTTATCCACCATTTCATCCGGCTTGCAGTTATGTCGGTTTAATTTTATGGTTTCCTAACACTCCTTCATGCTAAAATCATATCGATCCGAAAAGGCAAACCCAGTGAAAGCTGGGGACGCAAAGCCATGG
>JBFFEL010000083.1:0-17157 GCA_041558875.1 Anaerolineales bacterium | reverse complement strand
TTTCATCCCTTGCCGAACGCGCGCCATAGCGTCTTCCATCAGGAGGCCTTCATGATCATCCTCTACACCTCCAGCAGCGTAGGCATGGAAAGGAAGCCCCAAATCTGGTGAAGCGTAATGCCCACCGATGACTTTTCCTGCGTTCCTGGTTTCTGCCATCTCGGCATGCATCTTCTCATCGCTCATAAAGACCCCTGGAAAATTCATCATTTCCCCCAATCCAATAATGCCTTCCCAGGTCATCGCCTGCGCAACATCATCAGGCCCAATACTGGCTCCAGGCGTTTCTAGACCGGGCGCAGAAGGAACACAGGACGGCATCTGGACCCAGACATGAATCGGTTGATTTGCGACCTCATCAACCATCAGCCGTACTCCCTGAAGGCCAAACACGTTGGCAATTTCATGCGGATCGATAAATATACCCGTCGTGCCGCTGGGAATCACTGCGCGGACAAACTCTGTGACCGTGACCATGCCCGATTCGATATGCATGTGGGCATCTAGGAGACCCGGGACCAGGAATTTATCTTCCGCCTCGATGACTTGTGTTTCATCGCTTATTGTGTGACTGGCATCCGGTCCTACAAAGGCGATACGATCCTTTTTTATGGCGATATCAGTTGCTGGGATGATCTCACCAGATTGAACGCTCACCCAGCGACCATTTCGGATAACCAGGTCGGCGGAAGAACGTCCCATGGCAACGTCAACCAGGGTTCGAGTTAGCTTTGAAATCGATTCTGCTGACACTTTTCCCGTCTTCACTCGTAAATAAAATAGCTTAACTTTGCATCAGCCGCTGAGCAGCCTGATTATGCTCTTCAATTAATTTGGGCAAATCGAGAGTAACCATCTGCCCTTCTTTGACCACAAAATTACCTCCTACCACCGTGTAATCCACGTTTACCGGCGCGCAAAACAGCACTGCTGCCACCGGGTCATGCAGCGCACCGGCATAATCCAGGCGATTTAAGTTGACTGCGAAGAAATCTGCACACTTCCCTGGTTCCAAAGAACCGATATCACCCCGTTTCAATACCTGCGCGCCACCTCTGGTGGCTAGCTCTAATGCCTGTCTGGCAGTCATCAAGGGAGGCGCTTCATCACTGGATAATGATGCCCCCCCCAGGGCAGCTCCTAACCTGGAGATCAACATCGCCTGTCTGGCCTCACCCAGCAAATGCGAGCCATCGTTGCTGGCGGATCCATCCACACCGATACCGACGCGAACACCGCTCGCCAGCATACCCAAAACAGGCGCAATACCGGATGCCAAGCGCATGTTTGATGAAGGGCAATGGGCCACACCACAGCCTGCCATTCCGTACAACTCGATCTCCGCTCCGCCCACGTGCACAGAATGGGCAAACCAGACATCGCTGCCGATCCAATTGAGGACTTCCATGTAGGCCACAGGTTTATAGCCAAATTGATCCAGGCAAAACTGCTCTTCATCCTGCGTTTCAGCCAGATGAGTGTGCAGGCAGACGCCATATTCTCGCGCCAATGAAGCACTCTCCCGCATCAGATCGGCGGTGACACTAAAGGGAGAGCAAGGCGCCAGGACGATCTGAGTCATCGATCCCCAGTTCGGATCGTGGTATTCCTCGATCAAACGTTGAGAATCTTTAAGGATGAATGATTCATCCTCAACGACGCTATCTGGCGGCAGACCTCCTTTGCTCTCACCAAGGCTCATCGAACCGCGCGAAGCATGCAGCCGCAATCCGGTCTTCCTGCCTGCGCTGATCTGATCTTCTAAACGAGAACCATTTAGAAAGATATAAAGGTGGTCAGAAGCAGTCGTACAGCCAGAGAGGGCTAACTCAGCAAGTGCAGTCTGTGTCGAAAGGTAGATATCACTGGGAGTCATCCTCCCCCAAATTGGATATAGTGTTTTCAGCCAGTTGAACAGGTTGGCATCCTGGGCAGCAGGGACAGCCCTGGTCAGTGTTTGGTAGAAATGGTGGTGAGTGTTTATCAATCCAGGGAGCACAATATGATCGCTGAGGTCCAGGATTTCATCCGCCTCAGAAGGCAGTTCGCTGGTTGGACCAACCTGTTCGATCTTACCCTGGCGAATAAAAAGACCACCCCCGGTGATCTCCCGTCGCTGGTCATCCATGGTTACTAAGGTGGAGATATTTTTTACAAGGAGGGTGGACATGGTAATCTTCCTATCAGAAAAATCTTGATCAGAATGAAACCAATTGTCAGACAAAGTTTAGTTTAACAAAGAACTTGTCGCCTGTCAATTGTCTGACAAATAATCGCCAAGAGGTTCATCAGGATCCAAGAAGAGATCTGGAATTAATATCCTATTAACTCTGCAAACCCAATTAATCCTATATGATTGTATAATCTTGGACATCTTCTTATTGATAATTAAGAGTTTTTGGGCGATGATCAGCAATCTTAACCATCAATCGATTTTTACTCATAGATCACGATACATATTGGAACGATGCTTACGAACAATTCAGGAGATTTAATGAAACGCAACCTGTTCAGAATCACCGTCGCAATAGTTGGCCTCATTTTGTTCATAGTGATTGTTTTGGGGTTGAGTAGCGAGCTTGGGGTTGCCTCACAACCCAACCAATCTCTTCCAGAAACAGATGAAACAGCACAAAGTATTATCTCGCAACGAGCAATTTCTCCAGATGAGGAGAATTCACCTGCCACCATTTGGACAAAAGAAGCCATGTTGGCTGCACAACCCTATCCCTTGGAGAAAATTGTAGGAGAGGTGGACGTAAATCTCGAATTGTCCAAGCCAGATGGACCACCAGGTGTCAT
The DNA here is from genome assembly GCA_041558875.1 of Anaerolineales bacterium. Classification (GTDB taxonomy): domain Bacteria; phylum Chloroflexota; class Anaerolineae; order Anaerolineales; family UBA4823; genus PFL25. The sequence continues at coordinate 14,355 of JBFFEL010000083.1, read as the reverse complement.
CGCCAGCTCACCACCTGGGATAGATTTTTCTGCGGCTGGAAATTCAGTCGAACCGCTTTCTTCCTCCGAGACAGCAATCATAGGTTACAATTATCCACCCCCTTATGCACGCTATCAAAATTTTGATTCTTACCTGACTTATCCTTACTCAACCGTTGGGGTTATGTTTTTCACACAAGGGGGAATTGCATACCGCTGTTCAGCAGCCTCAATTGGCAATTACGCTATTTGGACTGCAGGACATTGTGTCCATGATGGTTCTGGGTCGCGAGATGGATGGTCCAAAAACATTGTTTTTGTCCCCGCATATCAAAATGGGAATACACCCTTGGGTGTTTGGCAAGCCGAAGACCTATTCATTGCCACTGGATGGCACTCCTCCAAAGATCTCCGTTATGACATGGGGGGTGTTGTACTAGAACTCAATGGTGGGCAAAAGATCAGCCAGGTGGTCGGCAGTTTAGGTTTTGCTTACAACATGGATAACAGCCTGCACTGGATGAACGTTGCATATCCCTCTCAAGCACCATTCAATGGTTCAACGCAACAAATTTGTGCCGGCTCATTTGCCAATGCTGACACCAGTTTCCCATCCCCATCCCCGGTTGCAATGGGCTGCGACATGACCCGCGGTTCAAGTGGTGGACCGTGGATTTTGGATTTTAGCGGAAATGCGGGCAGCAATAATCTTCTCAACGGCAATAATTCATACCGCTATGGTTCCCACCCGGAAGAGCTATATTCACCTTATTTTGATTCGTTTGCACTGTCCTTTCGGAATGCTTTAACCAGCGCAATCCCACAATCCCCTTAAGAAGAGTAGCCCCAAATCATGTTCAGCAAACAACACCTTGCTCAATTTATCCCCAGGAACAACACATGAAACAGTTCTTATTTCGTCAATCCCCAATAAAAATCGGACTCCTAATTTTGTTACTGGTATTCATTATTATAGTTGGTGCTCCATATGGCGTTTTGGCGCTTCCTACTCAAGGAAGTAATCAGAATTCTCAACTTGCGACTCAAATTACTACTTGTGATGTGATCACCTTCCAGGATGATGCCGTTATACCGACTTCCAGTCAACAACCCTGGACCTTGGCAAGAATGCAGGCTGCTGAGCCGTATCCAATCCCCAGTAACGAGATCAATTCATCCCTAACATCCAATCCACAACAACCAGCTGGCGATCCGATGTATATTCCCAGCGAACCCCCCAAAGATTTCTCGCCAGCATCCCAGGAACAAATCCAGGGGACTTTATCCGCAGATTCCCTGCTTGGATATACTTATCCGGCTCCATACACCCGGTTCGAAAATTTTGATGATTACACAGTGTTTCCGTACTCAACTACAGGGGTGTTGTTCTTCACCCAAAACGAGCAGGATTTCCGCTGTTCAGCCGCTTCTATAGGCAATAATGCCCTGTGGACAGCAGGTCATTGTGTCCATGATGGTTCCGGATCGCCAGAGGGATGGTCCGAAAACATTGTTTTCGTACCAGCATATAAAGACGGCGTTATGCCATTTGGGTCCTGGTCTGCAAACAATGTGGCCACTTGCAGGGCATGGCACGATGATGGGAATTTCCAGGTTGACCTTGGAGGGGTTCTGCTTGACGAAAACACTTCGGGGCAAACGGTGAATGAGGTGGTGGGGAGCCTTGGTTTTGCATTCAATCTCAATCCAAACCAACATTGGTTCAGTCTCGGATATCCAGCAAATACACCCTTTGATGGCAAAACCATGCAAATCTGTGCCGCCTCCTTTGCCAGAACAGATCCGCTTTATACTTTTCCATACCCGATAGCAATTGGATGTGATATGACTGGTGGCTCAAGCGGTGGACCATGGATCATTGAGTTCAACGGATCGCCGGGCAACACGAACTACATCAATGGCATCAACAGTTACCGGTATATCGGTTTTGGTGAGGAAATGTATTCGCCTTACTTCGGTGAGCAGGCAAAAGAGCTGCTTGATTTCCTATCAACTGAGACAAGATTAAGGACAAATTACCACATACCAATCGTCATCACCAAATGAGTGAATGTTGGTTAAAGATCGACATTTGGGTACTTGGAACTTTATTTACCGACAATTCGTCTAAACACTGATAATTGTGGAGTGTTAACTGGGAAGTGGAGGTATTATGAATCGGACGACGATCGGGATCATCGTCTTAGGATTTCTTTTCCTGACCACTGCCTGTGTTCCACAAAACCGCGATTCAATTCCCCAAAATGAACCAATCCAAGCTGGTGAACGGGAAGGCGATGAGATCCAGCTCCAATATGAAGGGATCGGACCGCTAGAAATCACACCCCATCCTGGGGGACGAGAAAGTGCAGAAATCCCACCTTCGGATGAGATGGAAGGATACATTAGCTCTGCCGGGGAAAAATCATTCTCTGATTCTCAGAGCAATGAACCCGGCTTCGTTGACTCTGTTTCCCCCAACAGCTTGGGCCTCGCCCAGGAGGAAGGCATCACCGTGGAATGGCTCACCTACACCGATCAGGCCTACTCATTTTCGATCGATTATCCGAACATATACATGATCTTGCCAGAGTCAGCCGGCTCAATTCAAGGTGATCCGCTAAAAGTTCACCAGGTCCGCTTTCAGGATATCCAGCTGGCAACTGGAGAAACAGCTGAATTCGAAATCCCAATCTTCAAGATTGAAGTCTTTGAACTTGGCGATCAATCCCTGGACGCCTTTATTGCCCAGTCTGAAACAGACGGACTTGTCGAAGAATACCAGGTTAACAATCTCCAAGGGTTCCGTGTGTCCTACAAACAGCTTATCGCTCCGAATGAGTTTTATTATTTCTCCTCCCAAGGTTATGCATACAAGCTGACCCCGCTTGGACCATTCGGCCCAGAAATGGTGCAAAGCTTCAATATTCAATAATTATTTTTCTTTTTAATTGCTACCAACCGGACATCACGTCATTCTGAGCGAGGTACGAGCGAAGAATCTCTCCATAGTTCAGCTGATTCTCCACCCAGGACTGAGATTCTTCATCGCGTAGTTTATCCTGAAGTACTGAAGGGCTCCTCAGAAAGACATCCGCAGGGTAGGTGGCAACTTGAGGTAAATAACAACAGGACTGGCAATTGATCGCCAGTCCTGTTGTATTTATCTATGGTGGGTTGAATCACCCTTGCTGGTGTTTTGCTGCCCGGACAGTGTTTGCCAGGAGCATGGCGATCGTCATTGGTCCTACCCCGCCTGGGACAGGCGTGATCGCACCGGCGACTTCCTTGACCTCGTCATAGTGCACATCGCCCACAAGCCGATAGCCTCGTTCCCGAGATGGATCATCAACCCGGTTGATGCCCACATCGATCACCACGGCACCGGGTTTTACCCAGTCACCACGCACCATTTCCGGCCGGCCTACTGCTGCGATCAGCACATCCGCTTCCCTGACAGTCCCGGGCAGGTCCTTGGTGCGGGAATGGCAGATCGTCACCGTCGCATTCTGCTTAACCAAAAGCAAGGCAACTGGCATGCCAACAATATTTGACCGGCCCAGAACAACCGCCTCTGCTCCTTCAAGGGGTGCTCCGGTCTGTTCCAGCAGGTACATGATCCCCGAAGGTGTGCAGGGAACAAACAGTGATTCTCGCCCTTTCTGAGCCAAGCGGCCAATATTCACCGGGTGGAATCCATCCACATCTTTCTCCAGGTTGATCGCCTGGAGAACCGCCTCCTCGTCAAGCCCATCAGGGAGAGGCAGCTGCACCAAAATGCCATTCACACTTGGATCAGCGTTCAATTCTCTGACCAACCCCTCCACCTCCTCCTGAGTGGCAGTTTCTGGCAATTTATGACCGAACGACTCGATCCCCGCTTTTTCACAGGCTTTGATCTTAGAACGAACGTATACCTGGGAAGCTGGATCCTCCCCAACCAGGACTGTGGCCAGACCTGGTCTTGGTTTACCAGCAGCAACCATCTCGGCCACATCTTCGGCGACTTTCTGGCGCACTTCCAAAGCTGTTGCTTTGCCATCAATAATCTTTGCTGTCATTTTTTGCTCCTTGTGTGATTAGATTATGTTAGCTTTGTTTTTCCAATTCAGGAGTAGCAGCCTCACCGCCGAAATCTTGCCTGATTACTCCACGATAACCGCAAAATCAAACTCCGCAATTAAATCCCAGGGTTCTGCCTGGGGATCATCGCCAAATGCGATGCGGAAACCATACATGTAGTTGCCGCCCAATGTCTGTCCAAGATAGGTCACGCGCACTTCAAATTCATCGCCTGGATTTAAGATTAGTTGTTTTCCCTCGGGCAACGCGCCGTTGCCTTCTAAGGCTATTTCCTGTCCATTGTGAATCATAGTCACCTGCTTGACATCGACGTGCAGGATCTGCCCCTCCAGCATCACATGCAACGAATTCAGCTCGGTTGGATTCAGCCCGTCATACTGCACCTGGTAATGACCATCTTTTTCATTCCGCAGCAGTACCACCAGCTGTTCGTCACCACCCATCATAATGAAGGGATCAGGATTGATAACCGAACAAGACCCGAGCAATACCCCGAAGACCAGACTGATACATAATAAGAACCATACCCTCGGTATGGTCAGCTTGGATTCAACATTCCGATAAATTTTCGCCCTCGCTACCATCTAAACTTGCTGCCTCCAAACGTTTGTCCCAGGCCGCGCTGAACAAAAATTCTCCAGTAAGGTTTTATAACCTAAACAATTATGCTCGAAAGTGATAAATTTTACAAGCGGTTTTTTGGGAAGCTGAATTTAAGGACGCCAGGTGGGATCAAATTCGAATCCATCTTGATCTGTTAGCCGCTGCCGTCCCAATCCATTGGGGGTCATGATATATATGTCGTGATTGCTGCCTTCTGGCCAGCTCTCAAATGCGATCCAGGCACCATCGGGAGAATATGAGGCTTCTCTCATTGGGATAACCTCGCGGACAATCCGATTCTCGATCAGGTTGCCTTCTTCCACACGCATCGCTACCAGGCGTGGCACACCACCGATCAATTCATTCTGGGTGAACATGATCGTTTGACCATCCGGCGACCATTCAGGATGAGAATCTTTCAGGCTTCCGCTGCGGGAAAGTAAGAAGACCTCTTCACCATTCTGATCCATGATCCAGATTTGGTAAGGGCCCCGGCGGGTGGTAACAAACGCAATCTCAATACCATCAGGGGACCAAGTTGGTTGGCTATCGCGAACCGTATTAGCCGAAATTGAGCGAGTAGTGTTATCTTCTAAATTGAACTCGTAGATTTGGGCGCGGTTGAAATCACGCAGAGAGGTGAAGGCAATTGTCATTCCATCTGGAGACCAAGCCGGGTCGAAATCCCCCCCTGGAACAGAAGGGATCGGAATCAAATCTGATCCATCAGCATTGATGATGAAAATTCCCGCCCCGGGATAGGTCTCTTGGTTTCCACCACAGGGAGCAATAAACGCCAATCGTTCCCCATCCGGTGACCAGGCGGGTTGGCAAGCACCTTCAGGCATGTCTGTGATTTGATGCGGAGCAGTACCATCCGAGTTCATCAGGTATATCTGAGGCAAACCGGTCAAATTGCTGGCAAAAGCGATCTGACCCGCGCCGCCTCCTATTGGGGTTGGGGACGGAGTAAATGTGGCTGTTGCTGTGGGCCGTTTTGTTGGCGCCAGCGTGGCTGTACTTGTACGCGTTCCAGCAACAGGACTTGGCGTTGGTGAAAAGGAAGTTTGGGTTGCAGTTTGTTCCACAGCGACCAAGAGTTCTTCTTGATTTGGAGTTGGGCTGAGATTCCCTGGATCTGGGGTGGACGTATTCACTGAAGCCAGGATTGGTATGGAGAGGATATTTCCCGGAATCCAGTTCAGTGCTTGATCGATCAGCTGCGGTTGGAAGATTGAGGCACCACCAATGATCGCCGCAATCAAGATCAGAAGAAGGGCAACACTCGTCCAACAACCCAACCTCCGACTTCCGGAAGGCACCCTGCCCTCCGAATCAAAATTTGCCTCACCAGGCGGGATCGCAGGAGCACCTGTCGAAACCGATCCCTGGTCAACCTGGTTTACCGCAGAGAATAAAGATGACGATGATCCTGCGGCCTGCTCGTAATTATTCGCAGCTGCCGCCCCACTTGCTACAGGCGCTAAAGTCATTTCTTTGGCAGCCCTCTTGCCGGTAATTACCCGGGTATTTGCCAGTGCTTTTTTCAAGTCTTCTGCCGTCTGGTAGCGCTGTTCAGGGCGCAGCTCCATGGCTTTTTCGATCACCGCCGCCAACCGGCGTGACACTTTTGGATTATGTTTGCGAATTGGGGTAAGGTCTATCTGTCCCATTGCCCTTGCCAAAGCATCTTCAGGCAATGCTCCAGTTAATGCCATATAGAGTGATGCTCCCAGGGAGAAAATATCCGATCGGTGATCGGTCCTGGCCGTGCCGTATTGCTCTGGTGGTGAATATCCGGGAGTCATTGCCCTGGCCCCGGTACTCGTCACCTGGCTGCCCTGAGTGACTTTCGCCAAACCAAAATCCACCAAGATTACGTTCCCCGCAGGGGTGATCTTTATATTTCCAGGTTTGATATCTCTATGCACGACCTGTGGTTGGCGGGAATGTAAGTATGAGAGCGCATCGCACACCGCGGAACCCAGGATGACCGTGTCTGCATCAGAAAGCAATCCCTGGCGGTCGATCCGCTCACGTAAATCCTCCCCTTCGATGAAATCCATCACCAGATATTGGCCCTGCCCATCAATTACAAAGTGATCCGTCACCCTGGGCAAGTTTGGATGGCGCAAGTTAGCCAGGATCACCGCCTCCCGGCGGAACTGGCGCGCATACTCTTCTGAAGTAAAGAGATTTTCCTTAACGGCAACTTCCACCCCGAGGTTTTCATCCACGGCCCGGTAAATTGAGCCCATACCACCTTGACCGAGGATTTCTTCGATCAGGTAACGATTAATTAGCCGCGAGCCGCGTTCTATCGTCATTTAGTAATTAAAGGATCCATCATGGAATCGGACCCACCTTCCGTCCATCCCACCCGGGTATTACCTTAAAATCCTGTGCAGCTGAACAATCATCCCCTTATTCAGATATCCAGGTTGCGTACTTCCCGGGCGTGTGTCTGGATGAAACGACGTCTGGGGGGTACTGCGGAACCCATCAACATATCAAAAGTGTGGTCTGCCTCAGCTGCATCTTCGATCGACACCAGCAGCAGCGTCCTTTGACTGGGATCCATTGTGGTATCCCATAGCTGTTGAGGATTCATCTCTCCCAATCCCTTGTAACGGGAAAGCGAGATCTTCCCAGCATCAACACCCAATTTCGCGAACAAGCGCTCCCTATCTTGTTCTGTATAAGCGTAATGAACCTGTTTACGATACCCAATCCGATACAAAGGTGGTTGGGCGATAAACAGATGACCTTCATCAATGAGCGGCTGCATGTACCGGAAGAAGAACGTCAGTAATAATGTCCGAATGTGGCTGCCATCAACATCTGCGTCCGTCATGATAATCACACGCCCATATCGCAGTCCAGATAAATCAAACCCTTCACCAATCCCAGTTCCCAACGCCGATATGAGTGCCTTAACTTCATTACTGGTCAGGATCTTATCCAACCTGGCTCGTTCTGTGTTTAATATCTTACCCCTCAATGGCAATATGGCCTGGAAATGGCGATCGCGTCCTTGCTTTGCAGACCCACCGGCGCTATCTCCCTCTACGATAAACAGCTCGGTCTTCTCAGGATCGCGCTCGGAACAATCAGCTAGTTTACCAGGCAGGGTCAGGCTTTCCAGGGCAGATTTGCGGATGACCAGATCGCGTGCTTTACGAGCCGCATCACGCGCCCTGGCTGAAGTCAAGCATTTCTGAACGATCGCTTTAGCTGCGGAGGGATTTTCCTCCAGGAAACTGCCGAAAGATTCATGGACGACCTGCTGAGCAAGGGTTTGAACCTCCGGATTCATCAATTTGACCTTCGTCTGGCTCTCAAACTGCGGGTCCGGATGCTTAATGCTGATAATAGCGGTTAGCCCTTCCCGGGTGTCATCACCAGTAAAATTCGTGTCAGAATCTTTTAATAGTCCACTTTTGCGGGCATAGTCATTAATCGTGCGGGTAACTGCCGCCCTCAATCCAGTCAGGTGAGTACCACCATCAATCGTATTGATCGTATTTGCAAAGGCATAGACCGATTCGGAGAAAGCATCGGTGTATTGAATCGCTGAATCAATGGTGATGTTGTCTAATTCCTTTTCAACATGCACAACTGGATGTAAAGTTTTTCTATTGCGGTTCAAATACCGGACAAATGAGGTGATACCACCCTCGAAATAGAATGTCATTTCGCGGTCGGCGCGTTCATCCACAAAATAAATCGTCACCCCGCGGGTTACAAATGCCATTTCCCGCAATCGCTGCACCAGGGTATCAAAGCGGTAGTCAACATCTTCCGTGAAAATCTCGGGATCGAATCTAAACCAGGTACTCGTTCCAGTATCATTTTTGGCAACTTTTCCTATCTGCTCAACTGGTCCAGTTGGATAGCCCCTCTCATAGCGTTGATGGTGTGTTTTTCCATCCCGTTTCACGGTTACCTCACACCACTCGGAAAGGGCATTCACCGCAGAAACCCCAACGCCGTGGAGACCACCGGAAACTTTGTAACTTCCACCGCCAAATTTTCCACCGGCATGCAGCATGGTCATGACGACTTCGAGGGCGGATCTATTTTCCTGAGGGTGAATATCCACCGGGATACCACGCCCATTATCAGTAACCCGGACACTGCTGTCGGGGAGGATGGTTATCTCAATCTGGTCACATGCTCCAGCGAGTGCTTCATCGATTGAATTGTCAACTACCTCATAAATTAAGTGATGCAGGGCTTTTACATCTGTACCGCCAACATACATCCCTGGACGCCGACGAACGGCTTCCAATCCCTCCAATACTTGAATATCTTTTGCATCGTACGAAACTTTAACGTTGTTTCCCATTTACAATGAACCTCCAAACTCCTTTAAAATCACTTCTTGATTCTGATCAAGAACCCCCAGGTCCAATATTAATTTTCAATCCTTAAATGGTCTTAATATTTCTACTTCTTACCATCTCCCTCATCCAGCGCAACGCATCCCGGTAGTATACAAAGCTCGAAGCTATCAATGCAGTGGTGACAAAAGCATGACCCAATATCCCCACGATTAACAACCAGGATGTCTCAGAGGGCACTAACCAGAGAATATCCAGTCCTTTGCTGAGCAGGAAGATCGCCAGAACAAATAGAACCGTTGTTGGTAAGGTTCTACGAGTCAGCTTAGCGCTAACCTTCAGCGAAGTAAAGAAATTGTTCTGGTTCAATACAATTCCATGCGGTGAAAACACGAGGGGCAGGAGCAACCAGAATACTATCCCAACGAAGATTAATAATGCACACTGCCCGTAGGAAACACCGCTTAATAGTAGCAAAGAGAGAAGAAAGCTTCCCGGGATGGTGATGAAGATCAATAACACAAACCACATAATTGCCAGATAAAACATCTGCAGAGAGGCTCTTGGCCAACGTTCGAGCGCCTGACCCCAGCTGATATTTCCATCGATCGCTGCCTGGGCAATTGCTTGAAAGTAAAAAGTACCGAGTGCTATACCTGCTATGGCGATTAAGATAAATGCGATGAACGCGCCTCCGAAGCTTCCAATCTCCCAGGATGCCAGGATACCGAATGGAGAGCTCAGTGGGAGCTGGGAGACCAACAAGCTCGTGATCCCAACAGGATAGGTTCGCAGAAGCGCCAGGAGATTGAATTGCTCTGCGATTACAGTCCAAGCCTCTTGCACTGGTTGAATGAGCTCAGCCATGCCAGGATCTTGTAAGCTGTATACCTTGAATAATTGATCCGAGGTGGTCTTGATTAAACCTGTAAGTTTTAATCGGGGACCGGTCCAAAGGAACAGGTCCAACGCAATTGGAAACAGGATTAATATGACATGATTGGCGATCGCGTCAAAACCGGACCGAATCGCCCCGATCAGATTCGGCGCTGGAGGCAACGTTAGTTGGCTATCCCTATTCATTTGTCAATTCCATCATGTATTTTATCATACGGGGCCTTTTAACGGATAAAAGCATGGTTTTATTGATGGTGGAACAATTCGGATTGGGGTGACAAATGTTATCTTGAGACGTGAGCAATGCCCCTTGACCTATCCTCAACAAATCGGTAAAATCTAAGGATTATCCTAACAGCCTTGGAATACTAACCACCCACAAAACGTAACGATTTGGCCCACTGCGTGTTAATTGGGGTCAGACGTGCACAAGGCATTTAAGGAGGTGGTGCCCCTCATCCTGAACCGCCCAATTTTTCCAATCCTTTCGTCAAACCCGCCTTGGCGGGAACCATCCTTACACCTTTCTGGAGGAGGAAAGAGGAATGAATAAAAAGCTTTTTACAATATTGTCTTTGCTGGTCCTTGCCAGCATAGTCCTGGTAGCCTGTGCACCTGCTGCCACGGAAGCCCCCGCAGATGAAGCACCCGCAGACGAAGCACCTGCTGATGAAGCGCCAGCAGGTGAGTACGAATGCACCGATCCACTGGGTTGTGTTGAAATTGGCCCAGATGACCCGGTGCATATTGCATATGCGTTAGTACTCTCGACTGCTGATGAATCCCTGGGTGTCGACACCCGCAATGGGGTTGAGATCGCCGTCGATGATAAAGGCCAGATCTTAGGCCATGATATCCAACTCGACGGGGAGGATGATCAGTGCTCCGCTGAGGGTGGCCAGGCAGCTGCTGCCAAGCTCTCAGCTGATCCAAGTATCGTAGCCGTGATTGGGACATCTTGTTCCAGCGCAGCTCGTGTTGGCGTACCCTTGCTCTCTCAAGCCGGCCTGTTAATCGTCTCACCTTCCAACACTGGCGTCGACCTGACCCTGGAAGGTGAAAACTGGCATCCTGGTTACGGCCGCACAGCCCATGCCGACTCTGCACAGGGTCCACCTGCTGCTAAGTTCGCATACGAATCTGTAGGCGCCCGCAAAGTTGCCACCATCCACGATGGCAGTTTGTACGCCGACCAGCTGCAGGCTCAGTTCGCCAAAGCCTTCGAAGAAATGGGTGGCGAGATCCTCACCACGGAAGTGGTCGATCCGGAACAAACCGACTTCAAATCCGTGTTGACCAGCATCGCGGCGACCGAACCAGATTTGATTTACTACCCGATCTTCATCAAAGCTGGTAGTTTGCTCACCCGCCAGGCTCAGGAAACCGCTGGCCTGGAGGATACAGTCTTGATGGTGGCCGATGGCATGTTCTCACCAGATGTCACTGAGGGTGCTGGAGATGCAGTGGAAGGTTTGTTCATCTCAAGCCCTGACCTGGCAGCCTTTGGAGATGCCTATTCGGCCGAGTTCGTGCCCAAATATCAAGAGAAGTTTGGAACGGAACCCCTGAGCATCTTCCACGCCCATGGCTATGATGCCTTCATGATTATTGCCGCAGCCATCGAAGCAGCTGCTGTACAGCTCGACGATGGCAGCCTGGTAGTACCCCGCCAGGCATTGCGGGATGCCTTCTACGCCACACAGAATCACCAGGGTTTGACCGGCAACCTGACCTGCTCCCCAACAGGTGACTGCGCTGACCCGGTCATTGCCGTTTACGAATATCACGCAGGTGAATTCCCGCCTGAGAGGGTGTGGCCATAAGCAAACAGAACTAACAAGTTCCCACCTAACCAAGGAGGGGCGAGACCCCTCGCCCCTCCTTTTTTTTAAAAATTGAATAGGAGTGAGGCTATGCTTCGCAATTGGCGCCAGCGGGTTACCATAACAGATATCGTCGTCTGGGCGATCGGTATAATTCTTGCGATTGGCGTGATCTACGGCACTATCGTCACGCTGCGTGCGCAGATTTATTCAGGAACGACCTGGTTCGACCTGGCAATAACAGGCCTTTCGTTGGGCGGCATCTACGCGTTGATCGCTTTGGGTTACACGCTGGTCTACGGTATCCTGAAGATGATCAATTTCGCTCATGGTGAAGTCTTTATGAGCGGACCTTTTACAGCAGTATTCCTGGCGATCTATCTGGATAATACCGGTTTTCTCAACACTTATCCTATTATCAGCATCATCTTAATCACCATATTATCCGCAGTCATTTCTACCACCATCGCCATCCTGCTCGAACGCATCGCATATAAACCACTGCGCGGCGCCCCCAGACTCGTGCCTTTGATCACGGCCATTGGAGCGTCATTTTTCCTGCAGTACACATTTCGCGGCCTGTATGGTTCTGGAATTAAAGCCTACCCAGAAATCGATATCCTGCAGGGTGCCTGGCAGGTTGGGAATGTTTCAATTGTCAAAACCCAGGCAGTCACCATTATTGGAGCGGTGCTCATGATGCTGGTCATCTGGTCCATATCTCGTTTTACCCGGGTCGGCAAAGCCATGCGCGCTGTTTCGGAAGACAAAGAGGTGTCCGCTTTGATGGGTATTGATGTCGATCGCACGATCATGAACACCTTTGCCCTTGGCGGCGCCGCGGCTGGAATCGCGGGAATCCTGTATGTGCTATTATTCCCTGTCGTAAATTTCTTCATGGGTTTCATTCCCGGATTGAAAGCCTTCACTGCAGCAGTTTTAGGGGGCATCGGCAACCCAATCGGTGCTTTTCTTGGCGCCATGGTGCTGGGGCTAATCGAATCGATCGGTCCCAGCCTGTTTTTGACAGGATTAGGCATTCCTGCACCCTACCAGCTCAAGGACGCACTGGCGTTCGTGATCCTGGTGCTGATCTTGATCTTCCGACCGACGGGTATCCTCGGTGAGCGGATTTCTCGCACCAAGGCCTAAAGGAGAGCGCTATGGCTGAACAACAAAGAAGTATCTGGAAAAGTGCAATCTCAAGGGGCCTGGTCATGGGAGGCATCTCCCTATTATTAGCCCTGGTGGGCATGGTGGAAGCCTTCAATGAAACCGATATCATCAGAGGCGTGTTCACGATGGGACAGTTTCTGCTGCTCACACCGCTGATTATCGGTGGATATACCACCCTGGCTCAGGCTCATAATAAATCTATCGGAAAAGGATTTCTTGGAGGAGCTCTGGCCGGCTTTTTCGGCGGCCTGGTATTGACAATCTTGTTGGTTGTCGGACAGCAAATAGATTTACGCCAGATGTTCCCCAACGCTTCCCCGGCGTTATACAGTATCGTTTCATTCGGACTGGAACCACCGCTTGGCTACATCGTTCCGTTAATCTACGGTACCATTCTGGGAGTCATTGGGGCTCTGCTTGTTCTGCTGCCGACAAGGGTGAGATCGGCTGTCCTATCTGCGACTGGTTGGGTCATCTTACTGGGATTATTCCGCGATATGTTCGCGTTAATCCCAACTTTCAATCAACCCGGACCTATTAAAACCATCTTCACCTGGGTTTTTGCGCCCAGCGGATTAGCCGTTCCGGCAGCGATCATCTTTTTCGTACTTATTGGAGGTTTATCCTATTGGCGTTCTGGCAGACCACAAACAACTCAACGAAGACGGTTATCAGACCAGAAATCATATGTCCGCTGGATTGTGTTCGCCCTGATTACGATCGCAGTGCTTTTGCTGCCGCAATTCGTAGGGGTTTTCTTCACCGAGGTCCTGGATAACGTTGGGATTTATATCATCATGGCACTGGGTCTGAACATCGTGGTTGGATACGCGGGGCTGCTTGACCTGGGTTACGTGGCATTCTTCGCGATCGGCGCTTACACGATGGGTGTGCTGACCTCACCAGAACTCGGATTCTTCAATTTGAACTTCTGGACCGCTTTACCTTTCGTCTTACTGGTAACCACACTTTCTGGAGTTATTCTAGGATTGCCAGTCCTGAGGATGAGAGGGGACTACCTGGCTATCGTCACACTGGGATTTGGAGAGATCGTGCGTATCCTGGCGCTTTCTGAATGGCTGCGTCCATTTATCGGCGGCACGCAGGGTATCCAAAAGATCGCTATACCAATCCCGGACACCTTATTTGTGGGGGTTAACTTACAGACGAAGTTTTATTATTTAATCCTGGCAGGCTGCCTGGTCGTGGGATTTATCGCCTGGCGCCTGAAAGATTCGCGCCTGGGACGATCCTGGATCGCGCTGCGCGAAGATGAAGACGTCGCCCAGGCGATGGGTTTAAACACGGTGACCACCAAGCTGCTGGCATTTGCCACTGGCGCAACTTTCGCCGGTTTGAGCGGAGCGATATTTGCCTCCAAATTAAATTCCGCCTATCCCCACAGTTTCGATCTTTTGGTCTCGATCTTTGTCTTGTGCATCATCATCATC
>JBFFEL010000082.1:0-17214 GCA_041558875.1 Anaerolineales bacterium | reverse complement strand
GAGTTTGCTCTCGCAGGGTACGCTCTACCTGGGCGGCGTGGTGGCCGAAGTGGACACCGATCAGTGCGTCGGCTGCCTGACCTGCACCCGCACCTGCCCGTTTGCTATCCCGCAGGTGATTGAAGATGGGGACCGGGTTGGGATCGGTGGATTAGGTGGAGCCGCCTATATTGACCCGGCTTTGTGCCAGGGCTGCGGCACGTGCACTGGTGAATGTCCTGCGAATGCCATCCAGCTGATCCACTATACCGATGAACAAATGATGCTCAAGGAAATTGCGGGGCTGGGAACCTGGAAGAATATCCCGGTCGCCGGTGATTAATCAAAAGGATACTCATTTAGATGACAGCACACCAACCGAAGAAATCCTTTGAACCAGAGATAACCGCCTTTTACTGCATTTACTGCGGCTACATGGCTGCCGATACAGCCGGCGCATTGGGCATTCAATATCCGGCCAATGTCAAGTTTGTGCGCATGCCGTGCACCGGCAAAACGGATATACGCTATTTGCTGGAGGCATTTGAGCAGGGTGCGGACGGCGTGTATGTCGTCGCCTGCCCCATCGGCAACTGCCACCACGTGCGCGGCAACGAACGCGGCCTGGCCCGCCTGGAACGCGCCCAGAAAATCCTGGATGATATCGGTCTTGGAAGCGAACGCCTGGAGATGTTCTTCATGTCTGGCAGCCAGGCGCAGACATTCGCCGCTTCGGTCGACAAGATGACCGAACGCATTCGCGAACTGGGTCCAAATCCGCTCAAGGGAGAACCTGCGCCGGCTGCTGTAGCTGAATACGAAGAAGAACTTGAGTTTCGCGGCCGGCGTCTAACCACTGGGTAGAATCACGGAGGCTCACATGGCAATCAGCATACCTGATCCAAAATCGAAGATGCCGACCGGCGCAGTCATGGTCGTTGGCGGTGGGATCGCGGGTATGCAGGCCTCGCTCGACCTGGCTGACCAGGGTTTCAAGGTCCATTTGATTGAACAGAAATCAGCCATCGGGGGCAAGATGGCCCAGCTGGACAAGACCTTCCCCACCAACGACTGCGCCATGTGCACCATCTCCCCAAAATTGGTCGAGGCGGGTCGACATCCAAACATTGAAATTCACACAAATACCACCGTAAGCGACATTTTTGGCGAGGCAGGAGATTTCTCAGTCACCGTCTACCATGAGCCGCGCTACATCGACCTAGAAAAATGCATTGCCTGTGGGGATTGTGCCAAGGTTTGCCCGATCGTGATCCCGGATAAGTTCAACGAGGGGTTGAATCAGCGCCGGGCGGCATATAAGCTCTACCCGCAGGCAGTTCCCAACGCGTATGCGATTGAAAAACGCGGCATCGCACCCTGCCGGGACGCATGCCCTGCAGGACAGCGCGCCCAGGGTTACATCGCCCTGATCCGCGAAGGGCGATGGGATGATGCTCTGCGGGTGATAAAAATGGATAATCCTTTTCCTGGGATTTGCGGGCGCATCTGCAACCATCGCTGCGAGACAGCCTGCAACCGGGGATTGGTCGATGAGCCGGTCAACATCCGGGCGCTCAAACGCTTCATCACCGACCAGGTCTATGCGAATCCCCGCCAGGAAGTTGAACCGGCAGAGATTAAATATCCCGACCAGCGCGTGGCGATTATTGGCGCCGGCCCGTGCGGCCTGACTGCAGCGCAAGACCTGGCTTATGCTGGCTACCCGGTATCGATCTTTGAGGCGATGCCGGTCGCGGGCGGTATGCTCCGACTGGGTGTACCGGAATATCGCCTGCCCAGTGAAATAATTGAGCGCGAAGTCCAGGATATCGTCGATTTAGGGATTGAAATACACCTCAACACCACCGTGGACAACCTGGATGATTTGTTCGACGAAGGATATTCCTCGGTATTAATCGCGGTTGGCGCCCATGAGGGCATTCGCCTGCCGATCCCCGGTGCGGACCTGGATGGGGTTTTGATCAATACGCACTTCCTACGTGATGTCCGTCTCGGAAAATACGACCAGGATATTGGAGAACTAGGGAAAGAGGTCCTTGTGCTGGGCGGCGGCAACGTGGCCATTGATGTCGCCCGCAGCGCCGTCCGACTGGGCTGCAAGGTGTCACTTGCCTGCCTCGAAAGTCGCGAAGAGATGCCAGCGCATGAATGGGAGATTCAAGCTGCTGAAGAAGAGGGCATCACCATTTACGCGGGACGTTCCTTTGAAGAGATCTTGCCTGACGAGAATGGTCATGTGGGCGGCGTCGAGTGCATGCAGGTCAGCGCTTTCTCATTCGATGAAGCCGGGCGCTTACAAGTTGACAAGATCGAGGGCACAAACCATATTATTGACTGTGACACGGTTATCTTCTCAGTTGGGCAACGGGCCGGTCTGGCTTTCATCCCCGATGATGCTGGGGTTGGCCTGACTGATCAGAGGACGATCGCCGTCAATCCAAACACTTTCGCGGCCACCCGCCCCGGGGTCTTCGCCGCGGGGGACAGCGTGTCAGGGACTGCCTTCGTGATTGAGGCAGTCGCCAGCGGGCACGAAGCAGCCGAATCGATCATCCGCTACATGAGAGGCAACCAGCTTGAACGTCCCCCGAAACCGCCTCTGCCGGTTGTCCACCTGGAAGAACAGGAGATCGCTGAGCGGATCGCCACAGGAGAGATAAAGGTTCAAGACCGGGTACCCCTGCCGGAACTGACCGTGGAAGAACGCATCGATAGTTTCGCCGAAGTGGAGGGCGGATACGACGATCAGACTGCCCAGGCTGAGGCAGCACGCTGCCTGGCCTGCGGTATCTGCTCCGAGTGTATGAGCTGCACCTTCGCCTGCGGGGTGGACGCCATTGACCACAACATGCCCCCCCGGCAAAGCCAGATCGATGTCGGCGCAGTGATCCTGGCCCCCGGCTACCAGATATATCGCGCCGAGCTCTCGGAAGAATATGGTCTCGGTCGCTACCCCAACGTGGTTACCTCCTTGCAGTATGAACGCATGCTCTCCGCTTCCGGGCCCACCGAAGGTCACGTTCAACGGCCTTCAGATGGGAGGCAGCCGAAAAGGATCGCCTTCTTGCAGTGCGTAGGCAGCCGCGACCAGAGCCATGATTACTGCTCATCAGTCTGCTGCATGTACGCCGCCAAAGAAGCCATTATGACTCTTGAGCATGCCAAGGCTGAAGCGCGTGACACCGGCGAGGTGGATGTCACCTGCCAGGTTTTCTTCATGGATACCCGGGCTTTCAGCAAAGGTTATGAGGAGTACTATCACCGGGCAGAAAAGAAATACGGCGTGAAATACACCCGCTGCCGGCTGAGTGAGGTCAAGGAAGATCCGCAGACCGGGAATCTCAAAGTGCGCTACTTCACCCCGTACGAGGATCAGGCTGAGATATTCGAAGAGGAGTTCGACCTGATTGTCCTGTCTGTCGGCATGGAGATTTCGTCCTCGGTTCAAAACCTGGCCAACAGCCTAGGAGTTGAACTGGATGAATATGGCTTCTGCCACACGACCTTATTCGACCCGCTGCAAACCAGCCGTCAGGGGATATACGTCGCGGGACCCTTCCGCGAACCGAAAGATATCCCCGAGACGGTGATTGAAGCCAGCGGCAGCGCCTCCGCCGCAGCCCAGCTGCTTGCTCCTGCTCGTTTCAGCCTGGCCCAATTCCCTGAATACCCTTCAGAAAGGGATAAGGCAGAAGAAAGCGAGCGCATTGGTGTCTTTGTGTGTCACTGTGGGAGCAATATCGGCGGTTACCTGGATGTACCTTCAGTTGCTGAATTCGCGCGTTCCTTGCCGGGTGTGGTCCATGCCGAGGACAACCTCTACACCTGTTCCCAGGACAGCATCGCCCATATCATTCAGCAAGTCATCGATCTCGATCTCAACCGGGTGGTTGTCGCCTCCTGCACTCCGTTAACCCACGAGCCGCTGTTCCAGGATGCCATTCGCCAGGCCGGGCTCAACCCGCACCTGTTCGAGATGGCCAATATTCGCAACCAATGTTCCTGGGTCCACTCGGATGACTGGGATGGGGCAACTGAAAAAGCGAAGACGCTCGTCCGCATGGCAGTCGCCCGGGCTTCCTACCTGGAGCCATTGTCCACAACGGAAGTGCCCGTCAACCACTCTGCACTCGTCGTGGGTGGTGGGGCCGCTGGCATGACCGCAGCGCTCACCCTGGCTGATCAGGGTTTCCCGGTGCATATTGTTGAACGGGAGGAGGCCCTAGGAGGCAATCTTCGCTATCTGCAATATTTCATCGAGAATCTACCTAACCAAAAAGACGAACACATTCCCCCGGCTGCATTCCTCGAATCGCTGGTCGATAAAGTGAGTAACCACCCACTCATCACGACACATCTAAAAACCGAACTGGTGGATACAAGCGGATTCAAGGGCAATTTCGTGTCGCAGCTCATCTCCGATGGTGTTCCACTTGAAGTGAGCCATGGTGTAACGATCGTCGCCACCGGCGGAGTCGAATACCGGGGGGATGAATACGGGTATGGGCAGGACGATCGAATCCTAACCCAGATGGAATTTGAAAGTTTTCTGGCTGATGGCAACGATTTTGCCGCTATCAATTCTGTCGTCATGGTGCAGTGTGTAGGTCCTGCGGAAAAGTACTGCAGCCGGCTTTGCTGCACCACCGCCCTTAAAAATGCCTTGAAGCTCAAAGAGAAGAATCCGGATAGCGAGGTGAGCATAATCTACCGGGATATCCGCACCTACGGATTCAAGGAAAAACTCTACACTCAGGCCCGGAAAGCTGGAGTGCGCTTCATCCAGTATGAATTCGATCGCAAACCAGAGGTCGAGCTGCCGAGTGATGGCCCTCCCACCGCAGATCAGCAATCAATCAATGTCAAGGTATGGGAACCAATCCTCGGTAGAGAGCTAGAGATCGAACCAGACCTATTGGTGCTCAGCACACCGATTGTGCCCTCACCAGGCACAAGGGAGCTCGCCAGCCTGTTGAAATTGTCTTTGAACATGGATGGCTTCTTCCTTGAAGCGCATGTGAAATTAAGGCCGGTCGATTTTGCCACAGAAGGTGTCTTTATGGCAGGCCTGGCTCATTATCCGAAATTCCTGGACGAGACGATTGCTCAGGCCCAGGCCGCAGCCTCGCGAGCCGCGATCATCCTGTCCCAGGAGACCATCCAAACCAATGCCCGGGTGGCTGTGGTCGACCAGCAAGCCTGTGTCGGCTGCC
Source organism: Anaerolineales bacterium (assembly GCA_041558875.1). Lineage (GTDB taxonomy): Bacteria > Chloroflexota > Anaerolineae > Anaerolineales > UBA4823 > PFL25. Next base: position 12,001 of record JBFFEL010000082.1, on the reverse strand, counting down.
TGACCTGCGTGCGCATCTGTCCGTATGATGTCCCCCAAGTGGGCGCCAACTTCACCGGTGTGGGGAACATTCTTGGTGCAGCGTTTATCGAACCTGCTATCTGTCACGGCTGCGGGACATGCGTATCGGAATGCCCTGCCCGGGCGATACAGCTAATGCATTCGAAGGATATGCAGGTCATGGCCAAGCTGGATGCCTTGTTTGATAAACAACCTTCTCAGACTGGATTCGTGCCGTTGTCCAGTATTGGAGTAAAGAAATGAGCCAGCAGCCGGAGATCGTCGCTTTTTGCTGCCACTACTGCGCCTATGCAGCCGCCGACCTGGCAGGTTCAATGCGCCTGGAATATCCCCAAGCGATCAAGGTCATCGAACTGCCCTGCACAGGTAAGCTGGATGTGCTCTACGTCTTGAGGGCTTTTGAGGATGGTGCTGACGGTGTGATGGTGGCTGGTTGACTGGAGGGCGACTGCCATTACCTGGAAGGTAATCTCAACGCCCGCCGGCGAGTTGAATATTTGCAGAAACTTCTGGATGACATTGGCCTGGGTGCTCGCCGGATCCGCATGGTGAACTTGTCCTCGGCAATGGGAGGCCAATTTGTCACCTCAACCGCAGAGATGGCAGCTGAAATCGAGGAACTGGGACCGAATCCATTGAGACTTAACGGTCACGAGGTCGGGAAGACTGATTCAGAGAAATAACGATTGGACGGATTTATACCTTTATTCATAAATATACAGGATTTTTAACATTACCAACCCACATATTGAGGAGCGACAAATATGATTGTTGCAGAACAAAAATCACTTGATGAGATAAAGTCACTTATCGGCACGGCTGACAACATACTGGTTGTTGGCTGCGGCACCTGCGTGACAGTATGTTTTGCCGGAGGCTCCAGGGAAGCAGCCATTTTGTCTTCATCGTTGCGCATGTCTTCCAGGCTGGATGGCGTTTCGCAGAATGTAACCGATGTAACCGTTCAGCGCCAGTGTGAATGGGAATATCTAGATGCTATCTCAGACCAGATTTCAGAGGTAGATATCGTGCTCTCTCTCGGTTGCGGGATCGGTGTCCAGGCCATCGCAGAGCATTTCCCAAACACCTGGGTGGTACCAGGTCTTAATACAACCTTCTTGGGACTGCCTACTGAACAAGGAGTGTGGGCAGAACGCTGTGCAGCATGTGGAGATTGTGTTCTCGGCCTGACCGGCGGGATCTGCCCCATAGCCCGTTGTTCAAAATCGCTCCTCAACGGTCCTTGTGGTGGTTCTGAAAACGGTCACTGCGAGATCAGCCCGGAAACAGATTGTGCCTGGCAGTTGATCTACGACCGTCTGGAAAGCATGGATAAATTAGAAGTCCTCATGGATTTACAAGCCCCGAAAAACTGGCAGACCTCTCGCGATGGCGGCCCCCGCAAAATCGTTCGCGAAGATTTACGCCTGGTCAGGGAGGAGGAGTAGAAGATGACAGCCAATCCAGATAGTAATGGATATTTAACAGGTTCCAACCTCGAACGCATCCTGCGAGCTGGTCACTTCGCCGTGACAGGTGAGCTCGGACCACCGCAAAGCGCCGATAAGGAGGTCATCGCCAAGAAAGCTGAACTTCTAAAAGGCTACTGTGATGCGGTTAATATCACCGACAACCAGACTGCCATCGTGCGTATGTCCAGCATCGGCGCAGGCGCCCTGGTCGTCCAGGAAGGGTTAGAACCGGTGATCCAGATGACCTGCCGCGATCGCAATCGTCTGGCCATCCAGAGTGATTTATTGGGTGCTTATGCGCTGGGGATGCGCAACCTGCTCTGCCTGTCTGGAGATCACCAATCATTCGGCAACCACCCCACCTCCAAAAACGTGTTTGATATTGACTCGGTCCAGCAGATCCAGATGGTGGCAGAGATGTGCGATGAAGCCATATTCCAATGCGGTGACAAGATGAAGGGACAGGAGCCGCGCTTCTTTATCGGTGCTGCCGCGGCTCCCTTTGCCGATCCACTTGAATTTCGACCCTACCGTTTGGGCAAGAAGGCTAAAGCTGGCGCCGACTTCATCCAGACCCAGCTTATTTACGATTTAGAGGCCTTCAAGGTATTCATGGAGAAAGTTCGCAAGCTGGGTATTCATGAGGAAACCTACATCCTAGCAGGTGTCGGCCCCTTGAAGAGTCCTGGCATGGCCCGCTACATGAAGAACAACGTACCCGGAATCCTCATCCCGGATGAGATGATCGCCCGCATGACCCAGGCAGGCGCACCCTGGAAGGATATCCCCAAGGATGAACTGACAAAAGATGATAAGAAAGCACGGTCTGCGGCCTGGAAGGAAACCGGCATTCAAATCTGTATCGAGTTGATCAAGGAGCTCCAGGAGATCGAAGGAGTAGCCGGGGTACATATTATGGCCATCGAATGGGAAGCGGCGGTTAAACCGATTGTGGAAGGCGCCGGTTTGTACCCTCGCCCGGTTATCCCTGAGCCAACTCCCGAACCTGCTTGATCAACACCTTATTGAAGTGTCCTTGGAACAAGGAGGCTATTAGTGAGTAAATCACCACCTGAAGAGCGTGAAGGATTGCAGATTAATTCCGATCTGGCGCAGCGGATTCAAGAAGAACTGGGCCAGAATGTTTACCTTTGTTACCAGTGTGTCAAATGCACCAGCGGCTGCCCGGTCGGTAAATATTTCGATTGGCAGCCAAACCAAATTATGCGCGCAGTACAGCTGGGTCAGGAGGATATCGCCCTCGAAGCGCAGACCCCGTGGCTGTGCGCGTCCTGCCAGACCTGCACTACCCGCTGCCCGCAAGATCTCGACATCGCTGCTATCATGGATTTCCTGACCCGCGAGGCACTCGATCAAGGCATCAAGCCTCCGATCCAGGAAGTAGACAACATGAACAAGGCCTTCTTGCGGGAGGTGAGATTGTGGGGTCGCTCGTACGAGTTGGGCTTGATAGCCGAACTAAAACTGCGCAACATCCGCACGCATCCGATCACCGAAGACCTGGACATGGGCTTCAAGATGATCGCCAGGAATAAATTTCCCTTCCTGCCAACATTCGCCCGGCCTCCACGCAATGTGAAACCAATACCCGGGTCGAGCAAGGCGATCGCTTATTACCCTGGCTGTTCGCTGCATGCTACCAGCCCTGAATTCAACACCTCTACCAAGGCTGTGGCCGAAGCGCTGGACCTGGAATTGATCGAGCCGGAAGGCTGGTTGTGCTGCGGCAGCTCCTCTGCGCACCGTGCTGATCCCGAAGCTGCGGTACGCCTGCCGATGGAAAACCTTTCACTTATTGAACAAAGTGGATTCAGCGAAGTTACGATGCCCTGTGCGGCCTGCTTCAACCGCCATAAAACCGCCCAATACGAGATGCGGCACGATCAAGACCATAAATCGGATATCGACCAGAGCATCGGCTACAGCTACAAGGACTCTGTCAAGGTGAATTCCATCGGTGAAACCATCCTCGAACATATCGGCACTGAACAAGTATCGGCGAGGGTTAAGCAGCCCCTGGATGGATTGAAGGTGGTCTGTTATTACGGGTGTTTGCTCACCAGACCTCCCCAGATAACCGAAGCTGCACACCCTGAAAACCCAACTGAATTAGACGACCTGGTGGAAGCTTTAGGCGCTGAGGTGCTCGATTGGTCATATAAGACCACCTGCTGCGGCGCGGCGCATTCCCTCACTCGCCGGGATATTGTTATGGATCTGAGCAGCACCTTGATCGAAGAAGCTCGTCTTGCAGGTGCAGAAGCGATAGTCGTGGCCTGCCCCTTATGCCATACCAATCTTGATGCCCGGCAGTTCCAAATGGGATTAGATTATGAGCTGCCCATCATCTACTTCACCCAATTGATGGCTTTAGCACTAGGATTGCCGCAGAAAAAAGCAGCCTTGAACAAGAATCTCGTCGATCCGAGACCATTGCTGAAGGAGAAAGGAATAGTGGCATAGCATCATCCACAGATCACTGTTCGATGTGTTCTTAACCCACCAGGTTGAAGTTATTTCACCTTTTCTCCTTTATCCTCCCCGCACTGATTGGTGCGGGGAACGCCTTTAATCTCTCGGGGAAGAAGATAAGAATTGTCATACTTTTTCTTTGTTAATTCAGGTATAAAAGGTGATTTTTGTCCCTTGCGAATTAAAGGTACTTCTATTACCTTTGTGATTGATCAAACACGAAATTTTTAACTTGTGTTGTGAGAATCATGGCAAATAAGAATAAAATCGATTGGCTGCCAGGAGGACCAAAACCAGACCTGCTCGGTGAGCGGATAGCACAGCTGCGCGGCCAGCTTAAGAACGAAGATCCTGAGCAGCTAGCGAAAAGAACAGGCACAACCTATCTTCCCTTTAACCAGGACAGCGGTGAATTTCAATTCAACCTGTGGGACAGAGAGATAATCTTGAAATTCCCCGAGCTCATCGCATATGATGCCCACTCGAATGCAGAGATAAGCGGCAGCACACTGGCAATGATCCTTTATTATTTCGCCACTTGCGATGGCACACTACCCTCAGGGAATTGGATATCCTTTTCGGAGCTGCCTGAAGGGCGTTTTTACAACCAGGCTTTCCAGGGGTACACTGGGGGAAAATTAGGTCAGGTTTTCGGGAATGATTTTAAACTCTTCTGTCAGGTATCAGAAAAAATGAACGGGACGCGAGCGCACCTGTTGGGTGATGCTGCCTACCAATTTTATGTCTTGCCCCTGGTGAGCTTGCTCCTGGTGACATGGCGAGGTGATGAGGATTTCAACGCCACCTACCAGGTGCTTTTCGATGAAACGATTAGCCATCATTTACCTACCGACGCCAGCGCAATTACCGGGAGCATTTTGACTGGTCGAATAATCGGTGGATTGGAGAAAATGAATGAAAATCGCAATTAGCGGAAAAGGTGGGGTTGGCAAAACTACCCTGGCCGCCTTACTAGCCCAGGTTTATGCGGATGCGGGTCGTAATGTCCTGGCAGTAGATGCAGATCCCTCTCCTTGCCTGGCGGGCGCGTTGGGCTTCCCGGCTGAAGAACGTTCCCAGCTGCATCCCATCTCGGAGATGGATGAACTGATCTATGAGCGAACCGGAGCCAAGCCGGGGACGACTGGTGGCTTTTTCACCATCAACCCTCGTGTCGATGATATCCCTGGTCGCTTCAGCGTCCAATACCGGGATGTCCGGCTGTTAGAGATGGGCTCAGTCGATACCGGAGGTTCAGGCTGCATCTGCCCTGAGAGCGCCATGCTTAAATCGCTCTTCACCCACCTGCTCTTTCGTAAAGATGACGTGCTGATTTTGGACATGTACGCCGGAGTTGAACATCTTGGCCGGGCAACGGTTGACTTTGTGGATGCCATGCTGATCGTTGTTGAGCCAACCCGTCGCAGCCTGGGAACCGCCACCCAAATCAAAACTTTAGCCGAGGATATCGGTTTAACTCGCTTCTGGCTGGTTGGCAACAAGGTTCGTGATGAAGCGGAAGCTGCCTTTTTGAAATCTGAAACACCGGGAATCCCATTACTGGGTATTCTTCCCGCAGATATGGGCGTGCAGGAGGCAGATCGCCTGGGAATCCCAGTCTTCGACCATGTCCCTGTCCTGCGCGAGGCTGCTGAGCAAATTGCCAAGGACCTAGGAACAAAAATTGAGCAAGCTAAGCTAAATTAATATATTGACACTTGATAAAGAAATCGATCAAAGTAATTTCCTTTTTGTGTGCTCCATAGTTGGTGTGAGATAAACTAACCAGAGGATGGCGGACACAAGGGGTGCTTCAGATGAAGAAAATTCGGCGGCGAGGATACCGCTGGGAGCAGAAAAGTGGATTTGGTACCTTACCACAGCAAATTTTCGCTTTTTATTGGTGTGAAACTCGCTCATGCTGCTCCCGGGAACTGATTCAGCGGCGAGGACGACCCTGAGAGCAGGAAAGCAGGATGCGCACCAACAATAGTCACATTGGTACAATGTAAGGAAGAATACATAAAGGTAAACAGGATATGACCACAACCATAGCACTCGCTGGCAAGGGCGGCGTTGGAAAGACAACCATCGCAGGGATGGTGATTAAATACCTGACTCAATCCCAGGACGGCGCCATCCTGGCTATCGATGCCGATCCCAGCAGCAATCTAAACATGGTCCTGGGTCTGGATCTGGAATGGACAGTGGGAGACATTCGGGAGGACATGCTCACCCAGGTGAAAACCTCTTTGACCGCCAGCGGTGCAGCAATGGGCGCCCTACCAGGAGGTGTCTCTAAACACGAATACCTGGATTATGAGATTCGCTCTTCGCTGGCTGAAGGCAATCATTTTGACTTAATCGCCATGGGTCGCTCTGAAGGCCCCGGGTGTTACTGCGCGGTCAACCATAACCTGCGCGATGTTGTCGACAGCATTAGCAAAAACTACCGCTACGTGGTGATCGATAACGAAGCTGGCATGGAACACCTCAGCCGGCGCACCACCCGGGATGTCGAGCACATGCTCGTGGTGACCGATCCCACCCAAAGGGGCCTGGTCGCCGCCCAGCGCATCGCTGATTTACGCAATGAGCTCGATATACGGGTCGAAAACGCTTATTTGATCCTCAACCGGCTCTCCGGCGAGATGCCACCCGCCCTCCAAGAGGCCGTTGAAAAGCTGCCAATCCCCCTGCTGGGTGTTGTACCATCAGATAGTGAACTGATGGATTTCGAGTTCAGCGGTCGCCCTCTGGTTGAGCTAGGGGACGATTCGCCTGTCTACCGCAGCGTGGCAGATATGATGACTCAGATTTCAATTTAGACATTTAGGAATTGAATTTCACTTCTGAAAATTACTTCTATCTGACATTCTAAGGAGCGAAGAAAAGCCCTTGGTTTTTTCAATCAAGGACAGGTTATACCTGATGGAGACAGGGCAAGTTTCTCCAAATAGTTGATTTTCAAATAGACATCGTGGAGATTCTTCGCTCGGGCCTCATTCCGAATGACATAAGAAGAACACCCGGCCTTGATAAAAAGCCGGGTGCTTAAGTTTAACAGAAGGTCAAGATCAGAATAATCCGACCACCCGTCCAGTCTCCAGGTCTACATCAACATCATAGAATACCGGGCGAGTCGGCAATCCAGGCATGGTGCTCATCATACCTACCAGCGGATAAAGGAATCCAGCGCCTACCGATGCGCGGATATCCCGGATGGGTACCCGGAATCCCGTCGGTACCCCCTTCAGCAGGGGATCATGGCTCAGGCTCAGGTGAGTCTTGGCCATGCACAGTGGGAGATTATCGAAACCGAGCTTCGTGTATAGTTCAATCTTCGCCTCGGCTTCTGGTTCGTAATCCACACCATCTGCACCGTAAATCTCTTTGCAAACCGTTTCAATTTTTTCTTTAATCGAGATGTCGAGTGGGTAAAGGAATTTGAAATCGCTGGGCTTTTCAACCGCCTCTACAACTGCTTCGGCCAATGCAGCCGCACCTGCGCCGCCTTCCATCCAGTGCCTGGAGACGACCGCATCCTCGGCACCAGCCTCAATGGCTGCCTCACGCACGAGCTCAACCTCGGCCTGGGTATCATCAGCAAAGGAGTTCACTGCCACCACCACGGGGATACCGTATCCCAGAGCATTCTCGATGTGTTTCTGCATGTTTGGCAGGCCAGCTCTCAGCAAATCCAGGTTTTCTTCGGTGTAAGCTGGGTCGAGTGGTTTACCTGCGACAACCTTCGGGCCACCGCCGTGCATCTTCAGGGCGCGCACGGTCGCCACCAGGACGACGACACTTGGGATCAGGCCTGAATACCGGCACTTGATGTCAAAGAATTTCTCCATGCCGATATCAGCGCCAAATCCGGATTCCGTGACCACAAAATCAGCCAGCTTCAATGCGATCTTATCGGCGATGATCGAGCTGTTCCCGTGGGCGATATTGGCGAAAGGTCCGGTGTGAACGAAGACCGGTGTCCCTTCCAGGGTTTGCATCAAGGTTGGCTTGATGGCATCCTTCATCAAGACGGTCATCGCGCCAGCCACACCCAGATCTTCAGCGGTAACTGCTTCGCCTTTTTTGTTGGTGCCGATTACAATTCTGCCAAATCGCTCGCGCATGTCCGCCAGGTCCGTGGTCAAGGCCAGAATAGCCATGATCTCGCTAGCTACGGTGATATCAAAGCCAGTTTCGCGGGTCCTGCCCTTCTCAGCTGGACCCTGGCCAATGGTGATCCCACGCAGGAAGCGGTCATTGGTGTCTACCACTCGGCGCCAGGTGATGGAATCGGGATCGATATCCAAGCGGACAAATGTACTGCGCTCTTCCTCTGTCAGGTCGTTGGGATCTGTCTTATCAATACCCAGCTTCTTCAATCGGCGCAGCATTGGTGGGCTGAAATACCGATTGCCTTGCTTATCAGGAGGGCAGAGACGGTTAAACAGTGCTTCGTCAGATTGGGTGCTCTCATGGAAAACGCGCACATCGATCGCAGCAGCCAGCAGGTTGTTCGCCGCAGTGATGGCATGGATATCTCCTGTCAGGTGCAGGTTGAAATCCTCCATCGGAATTACCTGGCTGTACCCGCCTCCTGCCGCGCCGCCTTTGATGCCGAATGTCGGGCCCTGGCTGGGCTGTCTGATGCAGGTAAATACCCGCTTCCCGAGATGAGCTCCCAATGCCTGACTCAAGCCAACCATGGTGGTACTCTTGCCCTCCCCTAATGGTGTCGGCGTGATAGCAGTCACATCGATGTATTTGCCATCAGGAACATCTTTCAGCCGATCGAGCACGTTCAGCCTGACCTTCGCTTTGTATTCCCCATACAATTCCAGTTCCTCAGGTAGTAAACCCAGCTCTTCAGCGATCAAGGTGATCGGCTTGAGTTCAGCTGCCTGGGCAATATCAATGTCAGAAGGAACAGGATTCAGTACTTTAATTGGTGTTGGTTTAAATGGACGTAATCCAGGAAAATCGCGTGCAACGGACATTTAATGCTCCTTTTCTCGATATGAAATTTCGTTTAGTTTCCCAGCTTTCGGATATTGTGGCAGGTTTCACGATTTAAATCAATTGACTCATGTCCTATTCCCTCACGCTAGTTGTCACTTATTTTGTCACCCAGAAAAGAAATCCCGTTTTGTTACCTTTGTCATATCCCAAACCGAACAAAACGTAGTTGTAATATCAGACTCGATCCTGTAATATATTTGTGACAATGAGAACTAATCACCGATACAAATTTCACCTATGTGGGACGTACATGATTATTTAGGAGAATAGTATAACTTAACGAAAAAAAGTAAGTTTTCCTTATTTGTAAATTAAAATTGCAAAAGATGACCAGTTTGGATTGAAATAATTTGCTTCAGAGACATCTGAGCGTGCATTCCCCCAACTAGAAACTAGCCTGGCATGCCAGACGCAAATATAAGGAACTTCTGACACTACTAGGAGGAACCAATGGAGGCGATCAATTCCAAAAAAATCACCGATGCGCCATCTACCAACGATTTGCGCGGTAAGTTAGCGATATCACTCGACCAGCTAGAAGATATCAATAAAGTGATCTTAAATTCAGAAAATCGATTAATCAATGATTTTCTCGCAGTGGTCGAGAAACATGGCACCCCGCAGGAGATAAACCGAAAAGCTGAGATAGCCAGCCAGATGCCTGTATTACTGGAAAAAGTTGAAGCAACCAGGCCAGAATACCTCAAAGACCTGGAGTGGCTTGAGAGGCAAAGAGATGAACATGCCTTTATCACCATCGAGAACTATCGCCGCAAAATCCTGGGAGATTACTACGCACAAATGGTTTTCAACGAGACCTATCCAGTAACCCTTGAAGTCAGCGCCACACAGTATTTCCCCTGGATAATTCTTTCTGCCCGGCGCGCGATCGAAAACGAATCGTTGATGCCCTCGCGCTATATCAAAGTGCGAAAGATGAAAGAGCAAGAGGCTGATGGTGATCTACCTGCCATCTCAGCAGCCATGCAGATCATCGGCGCTACGTATGTTGACACATTGGATACCAAGGGAACTGATGGATCAAACGTTCACCTTGGAGGTCCGGAGACGATCACCGGTTATTTTGGCGGTATCGGTCAACCCAATGAATATGCCCTCAAATGGCTGGATGAATACCTGTACTACTATACGAATTATGGTGTCCGGCAGGTATTAAATATCAATCCAGGTACAGTTTTACTTGGTTATATGCTTCATCGCATCGGGGTTGATATCCAATTTAAGATCTCGGTTTTCATGGGTAATGATAATCCCTATGCCGCTTTCTGGACCTTGCTCGGAGCTAAACTTTTCTCACGTGAGGATGGCTCTTCTCCGCTGGTCGGTTTCAACTGGGGGAACTCCATCAACAATGAAACCATGGAAATTTCTGCCCAATTCCGTAAAGATTTCGGTTTTGAAAACGTTGTCCGCTTCGAGCACCACATCACAGAAGCTTATAAGAGTATTGTCCGCCAACCATATGATCGCTGTGATGAGCTGCTAGAGATCGCCGATCACATTCTAAATATCTCCGCCAAGCACGAGGGAGGTGATCCGGATATCGACTCTACTCGCGAACACCCATCTGATATCCTTGATTATTTCCGCGACAAGGAAGAAATAATTGCCAGTGGAGATTGGGATCACCTTACTCTAAACTTCCTCGACAAGGTGGACGCAGCCAACCGAACTGCCCGGGCATTAACCGAAAAAGGACTAACCTTTATCGCGGCGACAAACCTGCACTTATGAGAAAGGGGCATAGATGATCCCAAAACAGATGGAGGCATTCCTCAACGAACGCCTCCCCCAACAAACCTTCGATAACCGCCTGATCAAGGACGAGGGAAGATGTTTCTTAGAATTCGGCGTCATGGATGTCGAGCGCCTTGGAAGACTGGGAATCCAGGTTGATAACCTCGGTCCGCGACTGGTAGTAGCCATGTGGGATGAGGCGTCTCCCTACCAAATTGGCGGCTACCTGGTGGTGGACAACCTGGCGATGGGTCAGCCCTCCATGGGTGGAATCCGCATGCTGCCTGATGTAACCCCTGCAGCGATCTACAACTTGGCTCGCGGGATGACCTTGAAAAACGCGGCTGCTGACCTGCCTTACGGCGGGGGAAAATCCGGTATTGTTGCTGATTACGACCTATCTCCGGAGGAACACCAGGCCGTAGTTCGTGGTTTCGCTCACCTGCTTTATCGATACCGGGATGTGTATCTGCCTGGTCCGGATGTCGGCACTAATGATGCTGATATGAGGACCATAGCTGTCGAATCAGGGCTGGATAACGCGGTCTCCAAGCCCTTGGAGATGGGTGGCAACCGCATTGACGAGCTGGGTGCTGCTGCTGGGGGTGTGATTATCGCTCTGGATGAGCTGTTAAATGAGATGCCTCGTCTGCGCTTGTTAGACCAATTTGAGAACCTTATTGTTCCTCCTCCGGAAGATGTAACGGTGATCATCCAGGGTTGTGGCGCCGTCGGAGCCCACGCTGCTCGATTCCTCTGCTCCTGGCTGCCTGGTTCTCAGGTGACAGGTATCAGCGATGAGAATGGTTATCTTTACAGCCAGAGCGGGCTGCCAGTCGACACACTCTTCGAAATGTGGCAGGACTGTGGTCCCGTATCCCGCCGGTTTTTTCAAGATCTACTGTTCGAGGACAGTCGTGGCACGCCGGAGATTAAATATTCAAACTCGCCTGACGATTTGCTGCGGGAATCTGCTTTTTGCTTCATCCCTGCTGCCCCAATAGCAAATTATCTCGATACGGATCCGGATACACAACCTAGTATGCTCGTCGACCAGATCGGTCGTTGGTATGTGATTATCGAAGGAGCGAACACGTATTCACCCGACCCAGATCGAAAAGCCGCCCGCACTCGCATGGAGCGAGCCGTATATCGCCAGCTAGGTATTTTGATCGCCACGGATTACCTGGTCAATTCTGGTGGCGTGATCTTCGCAGCCCAGGAGCAGCTGAT
>JBFFEL010000081.1:0-17345 GCA_041558875.1 Anaerolineales bacterium | reverse complement strand
GATTGGCTGGTAGCTGGTTTAGAGGAGGTATCAAATGCCTGAGCACTTGATGTGTGAACTATCTGTACCCGGTCGAGTTGGATTTCAATATCCAGAATCAGACGTGCCTGCGGCTCAATTACCTGAGGACATGCTCAGGGAGGATCTCCCTCTGCCAGAATTAGCTGAAATTGACGTAGTCCGGTACTTCACCCGTCTTTCCCAACTAAACCACAGCGTGGATACGGGTTTCTATCCACTGGGTTCCTGCACGATGAAGTACAACCCAAAAATCAATGAAGAGACAGCGCGAATTCAGGGCTTTGCGAATTTACACCCATTGCAGCCGATCGAAACTTCCCAGGGAGCCCTGGCATTAATGTACCATCTACAAATGTGGCTCAATGAAATTGGTGGGTTTGCAGGGACAAGCCTGCAGCCTGCTGCCGGTGCGCATGGAGAATTAACCGGAGTCTTGATCATTCGTGCATATCATCGATCGCGCGGTGATACAAAGCGCAACAAGATTTTGATCCCTGACTCAGCTCATGGAACAAATCCAGCCACCTCAGCTATGAGCGGATTGCAGGTCATAGAACTGCGTTCTGATGATCGCGGCAACGTCGATCTAGATGCACTTCGTGAACACTGTGACGATACCTTAGCTGGTCTGATGCTGACCAATCCTAACACCTTGGGGTTATTTGACGAAAATGTCGAAGAAGTGAACCGCCTGGTTCACGAAGCCGGAGGTTTGATTTACGGTGATGGGGCCAATATGAATGCTCTCCTCGGCATCATTCGCCCGGGGGACATCGGGTTTGATGTCTTGCATTACAACCTGCACAAGACCTTCTCGACCCCGCACGGTGGTGGAGGACCAGGATCGGGACCGGTTTCCGTCACTGAGCAATTGGTGGATTTCTTACCCGATCCCGTAGTTGATATCATCGAACCGGGTGATGAGGAGAATGGTGTGCCACCACTGTATGGACTCGTGGCGCCCAACAAAACGATTGGGCGAGTCAAAGCATTTCAGGGTCATTTTGGCATGTTTGTCCGTGCATATACTTATATCCGCATGCATGGCGCGGAAGGTCTGCGCAAAGTCTCTGAAAATGCTGTGCTTAATGCTAATTATCTGCTGACAAAGTTGCGCGACACATACCATATTCCTTACGACCGGGTTTGCATGCATGAATTTGTCGCCGAGGGTCGCTGGGCGGATGCACCGGATATCCACGCCCTGGACATAGCCAAACGCCTGATGGATTTCAACTTCCATCCACCGACCAATTACTTCCCGCTGATCGTGCACGAATCCTTGATGATCGAACCTACGGAAACGGAAAGTAAAGAAACGCTCGATGCTTTCGCAAAAACGCTGATTCAGATCGCAGAGGAAGCCCACTCTAATCCTGAATTGCTCAAATCAGCGCCGCACACGACCCCCTTTGGTAGGCTGGATGAAGTAAAAGCTGCTAAAGAACTTGTGCTGTGCTGTGTATCGGAGTATGCAAGGGGTTAATAGAGATCACGAACGAGCCAACAGAATTAATCCAGCTCCGAGAACTATTTTCAAAGAAGATTCTCGGAGCTGTGAACCTTTGGTTGAGCTTTGGCTATTCCCGATTTAAATAAGTGTTCAACTAAATAAGGCAATAATCAGTTTATTGTTACTATCAGCTCTGTAAATCTTCTAAATACTGGTTGGTGATAAAATTAAAACCCGCAACCTAATGTTATCGGGCGCGGTTGAGCAACCAACCCACACAGCAAAATATCAAATTACTAAATACCCTTCGTGAATGTTCGATTATTAAAAGATTGGTGACTTTAGGATGCCTGCTTCTAAAAAATTCGAAAAGGTAGAACCCCGCCCCACAGTAGAGATCCATCTCCCTGATGGAGAAATTCTCAGTGGGCCGCGTGGGTCTGTGGTGGGTGAATTTTTGGCTTCCTTAAATGGTGGTCCCCCATCCGCAGGAAATTATCCAAATGGGTCTCCACTCCCTGCGCCGATCGTCGGCGCAGTGGTGAATGGTCAGCTGCGGGAATTAACCTATCCGATCGAAATTGAATCTAAAGTAAGACCGGTTACGATGAGTGAACCAGATGGGATGCGCATCTACCGAAGATCATTAACTTTCTTGCTCGAAACGGCTTTTGAGGAACTTTATCCTGAAGGTACGGTTGCCATCGACCATTCCGTCTCTTCCGGTGGTTATTACTGTCAGGTATCAATTCCCAATCCATTAACCCCACGCAAAATTGAACGATTAGAAGCACGCATGCACGCCCTTGTTGAAGATGATATCGCCTTTAAACGCTACGTCCTTCCTCTCCAGGAGGCGATCGATTATTTCAAGTCAAAGGGACAAGACGATAAAGTCAAGCTGCTGGCTTTCCGCAGCAAAGATTATGTCACCATGTATCAGCTGAACGAATGCCGGGATTACCATCATGGCTACATGGTCCCTTCTACTGGTTACTTACAGTGGTTTGCATTGGCTCCCACCAGCCATGGTTTCACGCTGCGCTTTCCCCGAAGACACAGGCCAACCGAGCTGCTCCCGCTGCCAGACTATTCGAAATTACTTGCCACCTTCCTGCGCTACGGCGACTGGTTGAATCGCCTCGGCATCTCCAGCGCCGGTGCTTTAAACGACGCCATCTACACCGGGCGAATTCGGGAGGTGATCTTGGTTTCTGAGGCGCTCCACGAACATAGAGTTGCCGATATCGCCGATGAAGTTGCTGACAATATGGACCGAGCGAGACTCATCTTCATCGCAGGACCCTCTTCCTCGGGCAAGACTACTTTCGCAAAACGACTTTCTGTCCAGCTGCTGGCCCACGGGATTGCTCCCTTTTCATTTGAGATGGATAATTATTTCGTTGAGCGCGAAAAAACTCCTATAGATGAAAATGGCGAATATGACTTCGAATCTTTACACGCCCTCGATCTCAAACAGCTGGCGCATGATCTCAAACACCTGATCGCGGGTGAATCGATACAGATGCCAAGCTTCAATTTCGTCACAGGAATGCGCGAGGTGGGAGAAGTAGTCCAGCTTGATCCAGACCAAATCATTATCATGGAAGGTATTCACGGCCTAAATCCCAATTTGCTGCCAGACATTTCACCGGAAATGACCTTTCGCATTTATGTCTCTGCCCTCACGCAGCTGAACCTGGATCGGCACAACCGGGTTTCGACGACCGACACCCGCTTGCTGCGTCGGGTAGTACGCGATGCTCGCGAGCGGGGCTACAATTGTCTGGCGACCGTCAGTCGCTGGGAATCTGTGCGGCGAGGTGAAAAACGTTTCATTTTCCCATATCAAGAGAATGCGGATTCGATGTTCAACTCTGCACTGGCATATGAGCTGCCGGTATTGAAGTCGCTTGCCGAACCGCTCTTGCTGCAAGTTCCCCTGGGTACACCAGAATTCATCGAGGCCAAACGCCTGCTGGCATTCCTGGAATGGTTCATTCCTTGCGATGACCAGCTGGTACCGGATAATTCCATCCTTAGGGAGTTCATTGGAGACTCGATTTTTCACGATTTCAAGATTTGGTCGAATGGGCGTTGATCGATTGTATTGAAATTTAATCTTTACTCAATATTAAATTTCCTGACCAAAAAATGAATTTTATACTTAATACCGGCAAGGGTGACTCCTCGGTCAACCAGTATAATCAAATCGATAAATTGGTGCCTAGCACCCTTTAACCTGCAAATCACACCAAGAAAATCACTGATGAGCACCAGATATTTCCTCTCACACCTGATACTGTCGGTTTTTACAATTCCCGCAATGTTATTTCCAACTTCATCTTTTGGAATTGAACAAGAACCTGGTCAATCTCGTGAAATCGTTAGAATCTATTTTGATGATGTGACGCAGCTCAACCAGCTTTCAGCCAGATACGACATCTGGGAAGTAGATCACACATCCGGCTATATACTTGCCTATGTTTCGCCGATAGAATTATCCGCGATCGAATCTTTGGGATTGCGGTTAGAGACAGATCCCGATCTTAATGCCAGCCTTCACAAAATCCGGGAGCTGCTTCCCGGTCAGATCTCTGGTATACCAGGCTACCCTTGCTATCGCACGGTTGAAGAAACTTATGTCAGTCTGACCCAGTTATCTAACGATTATCCCCAACTGACCATGTTAGTAGATATCGGGGACAGTTGGGAGAAATCTACATTTGGGGAAGCCAACGGGTATGATCTTCAAACGCTTGTGCTCACCAACAAAAATAAACCAGGACCAAAGCCCAAATTCTATTTAATTGCCGCAGTTCACGCAAGAGAGTACGCTACCGCAGAACTGGCGATGCGCTTCGCAGAATATCTCCTCGCAAACTATGATCAGGATCCGGATGTGACCTGGTTGTTAGATTATTTCGAGATTCATATCACCCCGTATGGCAATCCTGATGGTCGCAAAATCGCGGAGAATGGAATTTACTGGCGGAAGAATACCAATAATAACGATGGATGCTCAGACTCCTCACTTTGGGGGACAGATCTGAACCGGAACAGCAGCTTTAAATGGGGAGGGGTCGGTGCCAGTCCAAATTCATGTGATGAAACCTTTAGTGGATCATCGGCTGCTTCTGAACCAGAAACACAGGCCATCCAAAATTATGCCGCATCGCTCTTCCCAGATCAGCGTGGTCCTGGGGACTCTGATCCGGCGTCTGATAACTCTGAAGGTATATTCATCACCCTGCATAGCTATGGAGAATTAGTCCTTTATCCCTGGGGATGGACCAACAGCCCATCGCCAAATGATGCTTCCTTCGAGACATTGGGAAGGAAATTCGGATACTTCACCAGCTACCAGATCTGCCGCTCAGGAGGCGATGGCTGCTTATACCAGACTTCCGGCACTAACGATGATTGGGTTTATGGAGAGTTGGGTGTGGCTTCATTTACCTTTGAATTGGGAACCCAATTCTTCGAATCCTGTTCGTATTTTGAAAATTCAATCATTGATAAGAACATCAACGCGTTGCTATACGCGTTTAAGGCTGCTCGCAAGCCTTATCAAAACCCCGCTGGTCCAGATTCGATCGACATTTCTCTCTCCGCTGAGAATTTCGCCCCTGGAGCAGGCGTATCATTGGCTGTCATTGCTGATGACACTCGGTACGATAGCGGTGGATGGGGATCTGAGCCAGTTCAAAATATCAATGCTGGTCGCTACAGTATTGACGAACCATCCTGGATCGACGGATCACAAACTTATCCCCTCTCTCCCGTCGATGGCAGCTTCGATAATTCTGTTGAATCCTTATCGGCGGACATAGATACCGCTTCACTCACACCTGGTCGCCATACGGTTTTCATTGAAAGTCAGGATGCTAATGGTAATTGGGGTGTGACAAACGCCAAATTCTTCTGGATCACCGGGGAAAACTTTCAACCCGAGCTATCCCCAGCGGAGATCCAGGGAAGGGGTACTCCAGGCTCACTGGTGCCATATCATGTCCGAGTAAGAAATATTGGTACCATTGACGACTCCTTCGATCTCCACATCACGGGGAATAACTGGGAGATAGCACCTTTGCCAGGATCGATTGGTCCATTAGCTCCCTTGGAAAGCCAGGATATATGGGTCCATGTGACGATTCCTGGTTCAGCCGCCGTGGGGGATCAAGACATGGCCATCTTGAATGCTGTCTCAAATAGCGACCCGACGAAGTACGCGATCACGGAGATCAAAACGACAGCCAGGCAGCCGGAAATATATTTGCCCACAATCTCCAAATAAATCAAGGCGCAGGTCGGGATATATTCACCGACCTGCGCGGTTGGATTGGTCGTTGTTCTTGCCCTCGAAAAATTTATCAGGCGATTTGTCTGGCTAACTTTTCGCCGATAGATATCCCCAACCGGCGGATGCCCAGTTCAATCTCATCGTGGGTAGCGTTCGAAAAATTGATGCGCATTGTGTTCTTTCCCCCACCGGTTGGGTGGAAAGGCTCACCCGGCACAAAGGCAACTTTCCTCTCCAGACAAGTCTTCAACAGATCTTTTGCATCCATATAGGTTGGCAAAGTTCCCCAAATGAATAGACCTCCCTGTGGATGAGTCCAACTTACTTCGGACGGGAATTCCCGTTCCATAGCCGTCATCATCAGATTCCGTCTTCTCCCGTACACATCCCGGATCGTGTGGATGTGCCGGTCGAGAAATCCGCCCCGGGCTACTTCAAAAGCCACCAGCTGGTTGAAAGTGGCCGTGTGAAGGTCAGCCCCTTGTTTCGCTTGTACCAGTTTGCTAATCACTTCAGGTGGTGCGACCACCCATCCCAACCGTAATCCAGGTGCTAATGTCTTGGAGAATGTGCTCAAGTAGATCACATTACCCCGATAGCATGGCGTAGTATCATCGCGAAATTGGCTGTCCAGGACAACTATCGATGGCAGATGATCACCCTCATAACGCAGCTGGCCATATGGGTCGTCTTCCACAATCGGTACGCCGTATTGATCAGCCAGTGCGATCAATTTTCGCCGCCGTTCTAAAGAAAGCGTCTCTCCGGTTGGATTCTGAAAGTTGGGCAGCACGTAAATAAACTTAGGTCCCGCCCTCAACGCCTCCTCCAGGTAATCGGTGTTCATGCCGTCAGAATCCATCGGAACAGTGATGAATTCCGCTCCATAAGCGTTCCAAGCTTGAATTGCCGCCAGATAGGTTGGAGATTCAACCAGAATCCGATCCCCTGGATCGATCAGAATTTTGCCCAGCAGGTCCAGCGCCTGCTGGGAACCGGAGGTGATTAACACATTATCCGGGGTGATTTTGATCCCATAACGAGCCGAATGGCGGGCTATCATCTCCCTAAGGGGGAGAAATCCCTCGGTTGTGCTGTATTGGAGCGCCATTGCGCCATGGTTGCGCAGCACTCTGTCACAAGCCGCATTGAACTCCTCTACCGGGAAAACGTCCGGGGCGGGGAGTCCTCCGCCAAATGAAATTATGTCTGGTTGCTCCGTTAACTTCAGAAGTTCCCTGATGGCAGAGCTTTCCATCCGTTGTGTTCGCTGAGCATAACGATACTCCCAGGGAGTTTTCATTCATTTCTCCTATCGAAACGTTTAATCTTAATAACGCAGCAAACTCATTTTTATTTCGGGAAACGGCTGACAACTGTAGCCGAACCCGGGAGAGTGACGCGATCACCAGTATTCATCTCAGCTGGCGCCTTGCCTGCTTTATCAGGTGAACCTTGATAGATGAAAATCTGAGATCCGTCCGTTGAGTTCTTAAAATTAATGTATGCCTGACCAGTCAAGTATCCATCCCGGTCGATCGCACAGGATGTCACTTCTCCCACAACCCGGCCACGCTTATCAAGGACTGGATCACCTGTATGAGCCATGCGGACCCCTTTTTCATTGAAGCGGAAGCGAACAACCACACCTTTCCGGGATTGTTCGCGAATCATATACGCCTGACGACCGATGAACCAGGGTTTATAAGTCTTTACATAGGAGCCAAAACCTCCTTCGGCAACTCCAAGGTTCAGTTCCCCGCCCATTTCATGACCATAAAGCGGCAAACCCGCTTCAGTTCTTAGCGAATCGCGTGCTCCCAATCCACAGGGTTTCAATCCATATGGCTCGCCAGCTTCAATTAATGCTTTGAACAGCGCATCAGCCCTGTCCGGGTGCACAAACAGCTCGAAAGCCATCTTTTCCCCTGTGTAACCAGTCCGGGAGACGACCAGGTTAAAACCACCCATATTCGCCTCACACAGTTCAGTCCGCTTGAGAGACTTGATCCGCTTCCTTGTTTCGAAATCACCACCCAAAGCAAGAAGAATTTCCCTGGAACGTGGACCTTGTAAGGCGATATCAACCAGCATATCATCGCCCACATCTGGATCACGCAGGTTCCGCAGGGTAGCTCCCCGGCCAAAAGCACGTGCCCAGGGGCGCTCAAGATCAACCTTCACGGTTCCTTCCTTAACCGCATTCAACCAGGTCCAATCTTTATCATCATTGGAAGCGTTCACCACCACTAAGAATTTGTCCTCCGACCGGTGATATACCAACAAATCATCAATCACATTGGCATTTGGATCCAAGAAGTGTGTATAAAGCGATTGCCCAATTTTCAGGCCAGCAATATCATTAGCAACCACGCTGTCAAGAAAGACAGCCGCTTCTGGTCCTTCAATCTGGTAAACACCCATGTGAGCAACATCAAATAGACCAGCTGCCTCTCTGACTGCGATATGCTCCTCCGTCACCGAGCTGTACCAGACTGGCATCTCCCAACCAGCGAAAGGGATCAGCTTAGCGCCCAATTTTCGATGCGTTTCAAAAATGGGTGTGCGTCTCAATTCACCTTCAAGATCTTCCCAAACAAAATCCGGTAGAGGATCGATATCCGGAATCGGTTGGCTGCCGATACCAACATAATAAGGCTTGAATTTACCATCTGTATCAGTAGCGACCTTCCCTGGAGGAGTAGACTCGATCGGACGGACCGAGATTGGTCCGGGTAGTTTTTTTTGTATATCGTCATCAAATTTGATATATCCATCCGAGAGATCCCGCAACCAGGCTGCGCT
Organism: Anaerolineales bacterium; assembly: GCA_041558875.1. Classification (GTDB taxonomy): domain Bacteria; phylum Chloroflexota; class Anaerolineae; order Anaerolineales; family UBA4823; genus PFL25. Next base: position 8,763 of record JBFFEL010000081.1, on the reverse strand, counting down.
TACTCCTGCCTTCCGGCCACCCGGAAGATTTATTTGGAATTTGTCAGCTTCCAGGCAGGTAAGCATACCCTTCACCCCGCCAGTCGGTGTCAGCAGCAGCGTCACTTGGCTCTCCCCAGGTTTTAGGATCTCTACATCATTTGACAGCGCATAATTCAGGAACTGGCGAATGAGGGGACCACTCAATTCGAAAGTGGCTGAATCAGTTTGATCGAAGCCATCAAAATCATCAAGGTAGTAGAAATGTGGGTAGCCATGCTTTTCAACTTCAAAATCAATACCTGCCTTCTCGGCCAAGGTTCTGATCCGTATTTTGGATTCCTCAAAAGTAGAAAAATCTACTTTTGTGCGCAGGAAATTTCTCCGTCTGCCGGAGATCCTATATGGGATTGTTGATTGCAGCAAATCGGCGATCACATTAGCAATTTCAACCATATCATCTTCGACCAGGCCGCGCTGGGTCACCCAGGGGGTGCCCATTCGTACACCTGATGGATTGAGGGCAGAGGCATCACCGGGAATCGTGTTGCGGTTGGTGACGATACCTGCCAGGTCAAGTAACCGCGCCGCCAGGTCTCCGGATAACGGCGTACCATCTGGACCTGTCACTGATTTGCAGTCGATATTGGTCAGATGGGTATCTGTACCACCAAAAGGAATGCGAAACCCGCGTGCTTGTAAAGTGTCATTTAATGTAAAACAATTTTTGACCACCTGCTGTTGGAGTTGTCTGAATTCTGGAGTTTGAGCCAGCTTGAATGTCAATGCCAGGGCTGCGAATACGTTCACGTGTGGACCACCCTGTTCACCAGGGAAGACTGCCCGGTCAATCTTTCTGGCCAGGTCCCTTCGTTGGGTTAGAATGCAAGCTCCCCGAGGTCCGCAAAGAGATTTGTGGGTAGTAAATGTGACCACATCTGCGTAACCAATTGGTGAAGGAAATTGTTCAGCTGCCACCAGGCCAGCCACGTGGGCTATGTCAGCAAATAGAATTGATCCAGAAGCGTCTGCGATGGCGCGGAACCTACTCCAATCAACCGACCACGGGTATGAGGAGTAGCCTGCAATAATAAAACGCGGCTTATGTTGCCTGGCTGTCTCCTCAACTGCATCATAATCTATTTGTTCGTTCTCAGGATCGACGGTGTAATGAATGGCATTGTAATACTTGCCGGAGCGATTTACGGGTGAACCATGGGTCAGGTGGCCTCCATGCAGCAGATTCATTCCCATGATCGTGTCTCCCGGCTCGACCAGAGCATGGTAAATGGCATTGTTTGCTGGGGCACCTGACAAGGCTTGCACGTTGACATAAAGATCGTCAGCATTGACACCATTTGCAGCGAATGTTTCCGCACAGCGCCGTCGGGCCAGTGCCTCCAATATGTTGGCATATTCAACGCCTTTGTAATAGCGAGGATCGGAATATCTCCGGTAATATGCCAACCGGTTTTTATAATCTAAAATCTCACCTTCGTTCAGCCAACGCGAGGCTTCTTCTGGATAACCCTCCGCATAAATATTGTGGAAGGCAGATGTCAGAGCATCGCGAACAGCGATTGGGGACGTACTCTCACTGGGGATCAAAATTAATTTTCGATACTGGCGTTCCGCCTCTACCTGAAGGAGCTTCTCCAGGTCTGGATCAAGATCAGCAATCGTGCCACGGAAGAGGTAATCACTCATGTGGTTCTCCTGAACTGGAATTTATCTATTAAATTATGAATTTTTTTGGTCGAAAATGGACTGTTATCCCTTTCTGGGATTTGCCGCATCGATCTACATTTTGAATCGTCACAGACATTGATCGATCCGACCAACTTTCCACCCATCAGAGAGCCTGTCTGGGTATTAGACATTGCTAGTTAATTTTATTCCCTCCACAATTGTAGGTCAAGTGATGAATGGCACCCCCAAATTGCCTCGTTTTGTAATGTCACCAAGTCTAGGAACAAAGAGATCAAAGCAACATGAAGTTGATATTCCCTAAAGAAAGCGCTCTATCAATCCCAGGAAATTTCTGCCCAGTGAACTGGATGGTCCGTCCAAGATTCTGGCGGCAAGATATAAACGGGGTTGAATACAGAGAAGTGTGGAGAGACAAAAATATGATCAATGCGATTTTCTCCAGACATATCGAGTCCATCATCGTCAATACCAGATGGGTAAACATCCATCCAGGCGTTTTTATAAAATTCATCGATCAGGAGATAGGGAATCTCCCAACCGCGAAGATTGTAATCACCAATAGCGATAACATCTGTCGCCTGGCGAGCTCGGTCTACCAACAACCTGGCAAAGACCATCTTAGCTTCGTCCGATCCATCAGGATGGACATTAAATATTGTGATCACCTTATCATTCACAATGATTTCTGCTTCAGCGGTACCTATCTCATCCTGATCGCTGAACGTGAACACAGACCTTGGATTTTCCAGGGGATACTTAGATAGGATTGCAGTCCCATAGGTTCCGGTAACTGTTTTTGGGCCGAAATATGCATGGTAACCCAATTTGTTAGCGTAATAACGCATGTAATCATTATTCCCCAAAGAAATGCGCGCCGAATCGCTCTCTTGAAAACCGATAATATCGGGATCAACCTGTGCAATCAATTCCAGCTGTTCTTTATATGATTTCTCACCAAAGACATCATTTGCCTGTTGAATGTTGTAAGTCATGACCTTCAATGAATCATTCGCAGGCAACGGTAGATGATAACGATCTGTCAACAGTGCGGTGATCAGGGTCGCGACAAATATGGCACCCAATAGAATTGAAGACCATACCAGCTTTTTCTTTGTTTCACCTGTTTCTAGGGGTCGAACTCTTTTTATAAACAGGAAAGCTGCCAACAAGGTGATCAATACCAGATTAATTAAGAAAGCGAACCAAAATTTGTTGCGAAAGAATAAACTAATTGGACCGACGTACCCCCAAACGTTGGAGAATATATTCATGAAAATAGAAAGTACGAAGAGTAATGCCCCCAATAAGAATCCGAGAGTCATTTTTCGTGGGGAAGGTTGACAATCACTGATGATTCCGCTGAATATTCCATAATCGATAAAAAGGACAGGAAATGTGACCAGCATTAAAAGTAAAGGAATCTGTTGATACCAGGCTGGGCTACCAACAATAACTGGAGATGACTCAGGAGTTGGTGGAAAGCTGATCGTATGGGCCAGGATCGTCCCGAGTACAGATAAAGTAAATACGATATTCCAGAGCAGCAGCAATCCGGAATTGATTTCACTCACCCAACCAGGACGAACGATTGTGCTGAACAACCATAATAATGAAAGAAGGCTAACCAGAATTATGATCAACTGGTAGCTGCCTTCCGTCCAGCGAGCTATCACGCCCGGACCGGAGAGCATGAAATAGAACAATACTAAAACACCCATCACACCAACTGCAGCTGCTGTGACACTTTTATTTGGTTGTAAATCTTCTGCGATCGGCTGCCAGCTGAATTGAGTCAGGGTCAAACCCAGCGCGATAGCCAGAAGCCAGGCCAGCCAACCGTATTCACTTGTCAGTGAGAGATCTAATGTAAAGTTAACCGTGCGTAGCAAGACTGATAAACCAACCGCCAAGGCGAGACCCTGTGCTGGAATCAACCAGCGGTTACCTTTCCTGGCATCAGGGAATGTGACCAGCATGAGTGGGATCAATAATAATGAACCAGCGGAGGAAATCCCGGCTGCAAGCATCCTGTCGAATGTACCCAGGTAAGGGATCGCCCCCCTGCCTAAGACAAACGCCAAGAAAACCACCCAAATTAGCCAGCGAGGGACCCCCTTTCCAAATGGCAGCAGCAAGAGCGGTGAAAACAAGAAGAGCACCGCGAGCACCTTTTCATCCAAGGAGGTGCTCAACAGCTCAAGTATATACACCCCTTCGATGAACGTTGCAATGGATTGAACAAACAATAGGAAGAAAATGCCAAAGCCCAGGACAAACACCCACTGTTTTTTCATCTCTAAACTTCCTGACTAAAGGTTATTATTTCAGATTACCTGATGGATGTTTAGGATAAGTATAGCCAATGATCTAGTTTGAAAGCAAGTTGAATTTCCAATCTTGCACGGAATTAATTAATGTCGATCCAATTCGTGATAGATATCACTTGATAGTTAAATTCAGGCGTGATAGGATCAAATTTAATAATTTGTCGTTGCTTGAATCCTTATTTGGGATTAAATAATGTTTGAGTTTCCAGATTTAGCTTCCCGCTTAGCCAAAGTTCGACATTTTCGGGCCCTGCCCCTACCTGCGATACAAGAAATCGTCACATCTGGTCAAGTGCAGACCTACTCCGTCGGTTCAATAATCTACCGCGAGGGTTGGGAGTGTGCTGGTCTTTTTGTGCTATTTCGCGGACGGGTGCACTTATGCAAGACCAGCTTTCATGGTCAAGAGTCGATTATTTCAGTGATCGATCCGGTAATCATGTTTAATGAAGTCGCTGCTCTGGATGGTGATGTGAATCCGGTTACCGCAATTGCCTTTGAGAAGAGCATTACCTGGCACATTTCCCGGGAAAGGTTTCAACCTCTCATGGAAAAATATCCAGTTCTTGGCATCAGTCTGCTGAATGTCCTGGCTAGTCGCAGTCGCAGGCTGATCTCCAAATATGAGGATTTGATTGCCAGACCAGTAAAAGCTCGTACCGCTAAATTATTACTGGATCTAAGTTCTTATGGAACTCAACCAGTGGACCGAATTACGCACTCTAATCAAATTCTGGCTGCACGCATATCGACGGTCCCTGAAGCTGTTAGTCGTTCTATTAAGATCCTGCGGGATACAGGTGCAATTGAGACGACCCGCTCGCAAATCATCGTAAATTGTCCAGATACCTTGGCAGAATTCGCCCAAGTCGATGACGAACTCTTCAAATTATAAAATTAAGCCCTGTTTTCATTAAAACACCAAGCTTTTTCATTTAAATTAGGCTACTAAACTCAGTATTCCTTGGGAACACCGAGCCTGGCACAGGCATAGTTGCTCTGGAGAATATCAACGATTGCCCGGACAATGAGAGCGATCCCTCCACCTACTAATAAAATCCCACTGATATACAACTCACCTTGCAGCAGATTGACCCAATTTTCTCCTTGGTAGGTGTGGGATGGTCCTGCCCAATAAGGTGTGGTCAGTAAAATCAAACCCATCACGATCGCTGTCAACCCACCAGCAGTGTTTATATCCATGCTCATCTCGTCCCGAGAAAAGTTAACCCTCTCCCGAACACCAGGTATGAAGAAAATCAAGAACAGGATTAGAGTGACCACGTTGAAATAAAACTTAATATTCGCCGGGGCTGCGCGACCAAATAACTGCAGGGAAAAATAAAACTGAATGCCAGCTAAAACTGTACCGATAACGAGAACGATTAGCGCATTTCGGAAGCCATTCTTTTTGCCCCGGATACACTCAATGAGAACCCAGATTCCTGCCAACCCAATGAGCACCGTTGTAATTACTAGACCCTGGTACAACCACTGCATATTCTGTTCGATTAAGGCGATAAATGATGGATAATCGCCGGTTATGAATGCAGCACATGAAGTTCCTACACCTCCTAGAAGGTTCATGATGGCAGCGAAACCAAAGAAGATGATCCCTACAGTACGCAAGACTTTTCCTGTTATATCATTCACATTTTTATTCTCCGTAGCAAATCACCTCTGCATTGATGTTTTTCACAGATTAATTGCCGAATTGTAATCACAGCAATATTCGGGCCTCAAATCCCAACCTACATTAGAATGCGCATTAAACGATAGCCAGAAATTAAGAAACATCACCTTTATTAGTGTAATTTGTCACAATATATCACAAAGAATTATTGAAGTAATTGACAACTGTCATTTTATTGAAAAGGTACCTGAACATCTCAACTTCCCCCGCAAAATTGACTGTTTAACTCCCTTTGATTTAACAAAAGTCATTGATCAACCCACCTGAATGTGCGAAAATTCACACAACAACTTGACATATTAGAGACCTCCCTTCCGGATATTTGGTACTCCTCTCTAAAACCTGGAAGTAGAACTCGAAAGAGGAGAAATAATATGGGAGCTATAAAAGCTCGCTACAACTTTCTTTTCCGTTCAACAAAAGGATTGATCCTGGTCGCCATTGCCCTGATCGCATTGGTTACTGCCATTTGGGGGATGATATCAGGACCGATGGCCGAATTTGGGATTAGAGATTTGGTCATCCGCACCTTTGGTATGGATATCGTTGAAGCTGAGCGGGAGGGACGAATTATCCTGCTCTACCATGCCATTGCAATGGCCGTGGTTGCCATTGAAGTTTATATCATCACTTATTTAGTGCCGATGGAGTCACACCAGCAAACGAATATCAATGCCATTATCACCTTCGGCTACATTTTTTCACTCGTTTTCGGTCTGCTTTTTGGGTACTTTGGACACATCTTCATTTTTCATGGGATTTATATATTTGGACTATCCCTGATGTTCTTCGGAGGGATCCAATTAGCCATCGCTTTGTGGCCTTGGAAAAAGGAATACCACGTCAATAATCTCGAATATTCGCACACTCGCGGTGGTGTGGATCTTGAGCGAGTGGCATTTTTCACCATGGCTATTGCTACCCTCGGTTCAGCCCTGTTTGGTGCGATAACCGGGTCCTACTGGGGCAACGGACACGAAACATTTTTGGCCGAAGATTTAATACGCGAACCTAGTAAGACTATCCTCCAGAAATCGATCATTGGCCACCTGCATATCATGCTCACTCTCATTGCGATCGCCATCACACTGATCGTTGGCCGCTGGCAGGATTTCAGAGGTGCTTTACATAAGATCGCCATGCCTATGATGATTATTGGCACAATTATCATCTCACTCGGTGCCTGGTCTGTTGTGCTCATTGAATGGGCACATACGATAATTTACGGCGGGTCAGTACTAGTTATGCTGGCAGCCTTATTCTTCGTGATTTTCTCCTGGCGGCAGCTGGTCCGAACAGGATTGGAAAAGCGCGGCATCACCAAAGCCAGATTTAGCCAGAAGCTGGGTGCATTACTCTACGACCCGCTCAAGTTTGGAGTCGGTTGGCAGATGGTTTTCATGAACTTCACTGTAAGCGGAGTCGGCATCTTCATGGCAGTAAAACTGGATGAGATATTCCGGGTTTGGCCACACCGAGAGGAGCGAATTGTTCTCACCGGACACTGGCACATCCTATCCGCAATAATCGCGACGATCATTCTCCTGTATTATGCTGACCTGGCAGGTTTAAGAGGCAGGGTAAGGAAAATCTTTGGCTGGTCTGTGATCATCTTTTCCGATCTTGCGTTTGCAGCAGCCACTATCTTCTCCATGAAGCGCCTTTTTGTCAGCGAATCGGCTCAGCAACCTCTCGTCAATTGGACGATGGTGCTGGTCGATCTAGGGTTGGCATTAGTGCTGGTGGCTTTAGCCATTCTGATGATCTGGAGATTGGCAGATCTGTTCAAGAAACATGGACGCTGGTCTGAAGAATTAGAGGAAAAAAGATATGGACCGATCGAGACTGGAGAGGCAGATTTTTCAGAGGAGGTGCCAGCATGAAGCAGTTTTCTTTCTGCTTCATCTTAATTACCATACTCCTCTCCAGCTGCGCCTCTGCTGACGCAACCTTGACTCCTCCCCCAAAGATTGATCCCGGAATCGATCCTACAGAATGGGTTCTCGTCCCTGCAGGAGAGTTTTTTATGGGGCAGCATGAACACGAGACGAATGTCGATTACAATTATGAGATCATGGTCACTGATGTCACCACTGCCCAATATGCTGATTATCTCAACCAGGCTTTGGCTGATGGTTCAATAAAAAATAACGGCGACCAGATTGTTGGGTATTACCCTGGTGATGAGTTCCATGCTCATGAACATGAATTGGAGATTACCGCCGGAGATTGGCTCCATATACCACTGGACGATCCAGGATTAAGGTTGGAATTCGATGGCGCTTCTTTCACCCCCCAATCTGGTTACGAGAATCACCCAATGACCATGATCACCTGGTTTGGTGCCAAAGCTTATTGTGATTATTTCAGCTGGCGTTTACCCAGTGAAGTTGAATGGGAGAAAGCTGCCCGCGGGGAGGATAGACGACCATTTCCATGGGGAAACACGATTGATGCTGCCAACGCAAACTTCTACAGCAGCCATGATATCTTCGAAAAAATTATCGGCGGTCTCGGCGATACTACACCAGTAGGATTTTATAACGGTCGAACTTATGATGGCTATGCAACTGTCGACTCAACGAGTCCTTACGGACTATATGACATGGCTGGAAATGTCTGGCAATGGATCGGAGATGTTTATGAGGACCAACATTATCGCTACATGCGTGGTGGCAGCAAAGATAACTACGCTTACAATTTGCGAGTATGGACACGCAACAGCGCCGGTCCAGAGTATTTCAGCCCAGCGGTCGGTTTCCGCTGTTTGAGAGATACCAGTAGCTAACAAGATTTCAAACCTTCAATGCGAATTATTGGATCACTCTATCACGAATTCAAAGAGAATTACTGGCCGCTGGTCAAGAGCCTGCAAACCCTACTGCTCCTGTCAACAGGTTTAGCCGGTTTCATCAGTGGTCGCTGTCCAGTTATGAGCTGGCAGCTTTTATTCGGTGTGACGGGCAGTCTGTTTCTTGCGATCAGCGGCAGCACGGTGCTCAATATGTGGTACGACCGCGATATCGATGCCTTGATGCAGCGCACCTGCCGCCG
>JBFFEL010000080.1:0-17612 GCA_041558875.1 Anaerolineales bacterium | reverse complement strand
TGGATCCCTGGCTTCGCTGAACAAAACAACAGCTATCATTGACATGGAAGAATTATTACAGATAAAGGATTTAACCACCCGTTTCTACACGGAAGATGGAGTGGTTTATGCAGTTAACGGCATTTCCTACACCCTGGGAGAAGGTGAGATCCTTGGTATCGTGGGCGAGAGCGGTTGCGGTAAGAGTGTGCATGCTCTTTCTATCATGGGTTTAATTCCCCAACCCCCAGGAAAGATTGAAAAGGGCGAAGTCAATTTTGATGGTCGGGATATGCTCAAGGCCAGCCAGAACGAATTGCGGGATATCCGCGGCTCACAGATCGCCATGGTTTTCCAGGATCCGATGACTTCCCTGAATCCGGTGTTTACAGTTGGCTACCAGATCATGGAAGCACTAAAATTACACCTGGCGATGGATGATAAACAAGCACGGGAAAGAACTGCAGAGTTGTTGTCAATGGTTGGTATCCCAGATGCAAAGCAACGTGTGGATGACTACCCCCACCAATTTTCCGGGGGGATGCGCCAAAGGGCGATGATCGCCATGGCTCTATCGTGCAATCCGATGTTGCTGATCGCCGATGAACCTACGACTGCTTTGGATGTAACTATCCAGGCCCAGATTGTCGACCTGGTGAAGCGTTTGCAGGAAGAGCTGGGCATGGCTGTGATGTGGATCACCCACGATCTGGGTATCGTGGCTGAAATAGCTCAGAAGATCAATGTCATGTATGCCGGCTATATCGTCGAGCGCGGCACTGCCAGAGATATCTTCAAAAAAACCCGGCATCCCTATACGATGGGCCTTTTGGCTTCGTTGCCCCGTTTGGATGAAGCGCCGGGGACGGAGCTGGTCGCGATCCCCGGTTTACCGCCAGATTTATTGTCTCTGCCGGACGGCTGTCCCTTTGTTTACCGCTGCATGTATGCAGTCGACCGCTGCCTGGAGGAGATGCCGCCCTTGGAACAGACGGATGGTATAGATCATACAGTAGCATGTTGGAAATGGAAAGAAATTGCAGGGAAAGTGTGAAATTAAATGCCTCCTGAACAAGAACCATTGGTCAAAGTTCGCAACCTCAAGAAGTACTTCCCGATCCATTCAGGGGCTATTGTTCAACGCCACGTGGGTGATATCAAAGCGGTGGATGGGGTCAGCTTCGATATCTTTAGAGGTGAGACATTAGGCCTGGTTGGCGAAACAGGTAGCGGGAAGACGACTGTCGGTCGCACGATGATCCGTCTCTACGAAGCGACAGATGGGGAGGTCTCACTTGACGGAGTCGATCTCTTCAGCTTGAAAGCAAAGGATATGTCCCAAATCAGGCGGCGAATAGCGATCATATTCCAAGATCCATACGCCTCCTTGAATCCCCGCATGACGATCGGCTCGATCATTGCTGAACCGCTGGAAATCCATAAGATCGCCAGCGGAAAAGAAAAAGATGAGCGGGTGAACGATCTGCTCGCTATGGTTGGCTTGGGGACATATTGCGTAAATCGCTATCCGTTTGAATTCTCAGGTGGGCAGCGCCAGCGCATCGGGATCGCACGCGCCCTGGCGATCAATCCCGACCTGATCGTTTGCGATGAACCGATCTCATCGCTGGATGTCTCGATTCAAGCCCAGGTGGTCAACCTGCTCGAGAGATTGCAGAAGCAGCTCGGCCTGACTTATTTATTCATCGCCCATGACTTGAGCATGGTGCGCCATATCAGCGATCGCATGGCGGTTATGTACCTGGGGAAAATTATGGAACTGGCTGACCGGGACGAGATTTATTTGCGCCCAGTTCACCCCTATACCCAAGCGCTGATGTCCGCGGTACCGGTCCCTGATCCAGATATCGCCGCGGAAAGGCAGCATATTATCTTGGAGGGAGATATGCCCAGCCCTGCGAATCCCCCCCAGGGGTGCAATTTCAGCACCCGCTGCCCATTTGCCAAAGATATCTGCCACGATGAAGACCCGGAGTTCAGGGAAGTGAAGCCAGACCACTTCGCTGCCTGTCACTTTGCTGAGGATTTCCTCTAGTAGCGTTGATGATCCTGGTTAAGAAGAATTATCCCAGCAATATATTGCTGGGATACATTTTTGTATGGTCTCTACCTTTGACAATCCATATCCCAGAGACTAAAATTCAGGTAATTATCGTGAAGGAGCCGTCGAGTCAATGAGCGCCTGGCCAGGCAAATATGTCATCGGATTGACCGGAAATATCGCCACCGGGAAAAGCGTTGTGCGCAAGATGCTCGAGCATCTTGGAGCATATGGCATCGATGCCGACGCGCTTGCTCACCGGGCGATCGCCAAAGATGCGCCTGGCTACCAACCGGTTCTGGATACGTTTGGTAATTGGATCCTGACCCCAGAAGGGCAGATTGATCGCACCAAACTGGGTCGAATAGTGTTTTCTGATTTAGAGGCACTTGAAAAACTTGAAGCGATCATCCACCCCCTGGTGAGACAGGCGATCGATGTGCTGGTGCGTAGAGCGGGCCAAAAGATCATTGTGATTGAGGCCATAAAGCTGCTTGAAGGGGAGCTGCGTCAGACGTGTGATAATATTTGGGTAACGACTGCACCAATGGAAATTCAGCTGCGGCGTTTGAGGATCAAGCGTGGCTTGAGCACCGAAGTCGCCCGCCAGCGTATTGCTGTTCAACCACCGCAAGCGGAAAAAATTGAGGCAGCGGACGTTGTCATAAAAAACAACGGTTCATTCGAATCCACCTGGAAGCAGGTCTTGTCTGCTTGGCAGGCGACAATTTCTGCCGAGGTCGCCGAGTCTCCGCGACCCACGCATGCTGAGAAGGGAACGCTGGCGGTTGAAAGAGCCGGACCTCGCCAGGTTAACGAAATCGCCGGATTTATCACTGAGATCAGCAAGGGGCGCAGGGCGATGAGCGCAGCCGATGTGATGGCTGCTTTTGGAGAGAAGGCGTTTTTACTGCTCAAGATCGATGAGCGTTTGGTGGGCATTGCGGGTTGGCAGGTTGAAAACCTGGTGGCAAGAGTCAGTGATGTGTACCTGGAACCGGGACTACCGTTAGGTGAAGCTGTGCGGGTGCTGATGGAGGCCATTGAAGTTGCCTCTCGAGAACTGCAGAGCGAGGTCTTGTTGTTGTTCCTGCCGCCGCATTTGGGTCGCCACAATGCGGTGTGGGATGCGCTTGGCTACAGCCCCCGAAATCCACAAGACTTGCGGGTCAATGCCTGGGAGGAAGCGGCTCTAGAATCAATGCCAGTGGGAACGGTGATGTTTTATAAGCAGCTGCGCAAGGATCGGGTGTTGAAGCCGGTTTAATTCGTGCTAAATTTTGCTCTGGTCGGTATCCTCGCCAGCGGGGACAGAAGCTAGAGCGGGTTTGACAGGAAGAATCGATTTATATCTAGAATGCGGTGTGGGAAGCCGCCTGGGAGTTTTGGTTGGTGAACGAAGTCATCGATAGTTTGATCGATAATCTGACCTTCATTTTTGAACGTTTAGATCCGTTTGGGATCCTAGACGTCCTCCTGGTCACGGCGATATTCTTTGTCATCCTACGCTGGTTGCGAGATACGCAGGCCTTGGTACTCCTCCGGGGGGTGCTTCTGGTGATCGCCCTCATCAGCTTATTGACCAGCTTAGAAGTACTGCCAGCGTTTTCATGGTTGATGCGCACTACGTTGCCAGCACTGCTGCTTGTGATCCCGGTAATCTTTGCGCCGGAGATCCGCAGGGCATTGGAACGATTAGGGAGAGCAGGTGCTATCCTGGACAGTGGACGGGTGGCCACGTCAACTGAAATTCAGGATACTATCACCGCAGTGGTTGGCGCAACAGCCCGGTTGTCAGACCGCCGTCATGGAGCGCTGATCGTGCTTCAACGTGCTGACAATCTGGAAGAGTATATACAAACGGGGATAAAAATGGATTCGGAAGTAACCCCCGAGCTGCTGCTGCAGATTTTCTACCCCAACACTCCCCTCCACGATGGCGCGGTGATTATTATCGGTTCGAAGCTTGTATCTGCCTCATCAGTATTGCCATTATCTGCAAGCGGTGTATTATCGAAATCGCCTGACCGGGCCATGGGATTGCGCCACCGGGCTGCGCTAGGGATATCAGAGGTCAGCGATGCGGTGGCGATTGTCGTCTCGGAGGAGACCGGATCGATCTCCGTGGTCAATGCAGGACGCATGATCCGCCGCCTGGATGCAGAGCGGCTGGAGAATATTTTGCGAGCTTTATATCGGCCCTCCCAACCCGTCAGAGGTATAACCGGCTTTTTCAAGAAGCTATACTCTGGTGGGAGTGGATCGCCCCGGGAGGAGGTTTAGCAGCTTGTCCCCTCTGCGCTGGTTGGTCAGCAACCTGAGCACGTTGATCCTCGCTTTAGTGTTGGCGGTGGTGGTCTGGATCTCTGCGGTCACGGCAGCTAATCCAAATGTAGAGCGGAGCCGTACGGTTCCGCTTGAAATTATCGGCCTGGACCCGGATATGCTCGTGGTGGGGAATGTCCCTACTCAAGTTCGGGTGACCTTAGAGGCGCCCTCTTCGGTGATGGATTCGATGGATGCCTCTGAAAATGCCATCCAAGCCTGGGTAGATATCACCGGACTGGATCCCGGCACCCATGATTTGGAAGTCCAGGTGAATATCAATTCCTCCTTCCGGCCAGTACGGCGCACCTCGGTCATCCCCGAGTTTGTCTCGATCACCCTGGAGCCATTACTGACACGAACTTTAACGGTGAGACCGGAAGTAACGGGCGAACCTGCTGTTGGGTATACGAAGGGTCGCCGGACTTTGGAGCCATCTTCAGTGACGGTATCGGGAGCGGCTTCTTTAGTGTCTCAAATTGATGAAGTAAAAGCCTCAATGGATATCACGGGTGCGGTCGAGACGATCCAAAGGGATGTTGCCCTGGTTGCCGTCGATCAAAACGGCGAGCCGGTATCCGGAGTGACGATAACGCCTCTGGATGTGACCGTCACCCAGCCGATCTTCCTGCAAGGTGGTTACCGCAATGTGATCGTGAGAGTGGTAACGGAGGGACAACCGGCCAATGGATACAAGCTGACCAATATCACGGTTTCTCCTTTAAACGTGGTTGTGTTCTCCAGCGACCCTCAATTGGTCAACGATCTGCCTGGATATGTTGAAACAGAGCCAGTCGACCTCACTGATGCGGTAGATGACATTGATACATATGTGGGGATCAATTTGCCAGAAGGGGTGACCATGGTCGGTGATCAATTTGTCCTAGTCCAGGTTAGCATCGCTGCCATCGAAGGCAGCCTGACCATGTCGCTCCCAGTGACCCCTGTTGGGTTGCTGCCGATTCAGGAGGCCTTGATTTCACCAGAAATCGTGGATGTGATCTTGTCGGGTCCGGTTCCCATCCTGGATGCTATGACCCCTGATGATGTCCGCGTTTGGGTGGATGTTACCGACCTTGAATTAGGCGCTTACCAGCTGGAACCGAACGTAGATGTCATTCCCGATCGGATTGAAGTCGAGGCAGTACTGCCATCGACGGTCTCGGTTGAAATCATCATTGCACCGACCCCCACACCGACTTCCACGCTTGCCCCAGCACCAGCAGCAACCAGCCAACCCTGAGTGAAACCAGATGCCAAAACCGGTAGTAGCCCTGGTTGGGCGCCCCAACGTTGGGAAGAGCACCCTGTTTAACCGCTTGGCTGAAGAACGCCTGGCTGTCGTTGATGAAGTCCCAGGGACCACGCGAGACAGGTTGATGGCCGAGGCGGTTTGGTCAGGGGTACATTTCTCTATCATAGATACAGGAGGGATCGATCCAACCCAGATCGGACAAGGCCGTTCTCAAGAGCCGCTTTCGATTGGCTCAGCTGATTTCATCAACCAGATCAAGGAGCAGGCTGAGATCGCGATCGCGGAGGCAGATGCGATTTTGTTTATCGTCGATGCGGAGAGCGGAGTCACGCCGGCTGATCACGAAGTTGCTCAAGTGCTTCGCCACCACCAGCATACCAAAGATGGTGAACCTTTCCCGCCGATTTTCCTGGTAGTAAATAAAGCTGATAACGAAGAAAGACGATCACAGGCTTACCAGTTCTATGAATTGGGGATGGGCGATCCTCACCCGATCTCCGCTTTGCATGGCACCGGGACCGGGGATTTGCTGGAGTCGCTGGTCTCAACTCTCCAGCTATCCGATGAGGAGGAAGAGGATGAATCGGTTAAGATCGCCATCGTCGGTAAGCCAAACGTGGGCAAATCCAGTTTGCTCAACCAGCTGCTGGGCGAGGAGCGATCGATCGTCAGCGCTATACCGGGCACCACCCGGGATGCTGTTGATACGTATTTGTCCTTCGACGATACACCGATAACCCTGATCGACACAGCGGGGATCCGCAAGCGGGGGAAAATTGAACCTGGTGTGGAAAAATACAGCGTACTGCGCACCTTTCAGGCAATAGACCGGGCCAGCGTGGTGCTGTTGTTGGTCGATGCGGCGACTAGTTTGAGCGCCCAGGACGCGCATATCGCTGGATATATTATCGATGCCTGGAAGAGTGTGGTGGTCGTGGTCAATAAATGGGATGCGATCAACAAAGATACGCATACCATGGCTGAGTACACCCGTTTATTGCGGCAGGAATTGAATTTCTTACCTTATGTGCCATTGCTGTTTATTTCAGCCAAGACGGGGCAGCGAGTATCTCAGGTGCTTCCGATGGCTTTGCGGGTTCAGGACGAGCGACTGATACGTTTATCTACTTCTCACCTCAATCGGATTCTTCAGAAGGCGCAAGACCTGCATCCTGCTCCGACGCGAGCTGGAAAACCCCTGAAGATTTATTATGGTGTCCAGGTACGCAACGATCCACCGACTATTTTGCTCTATGTAAACGATCCGAAACTGGCTCATTTCACATATCAGCGTTATTTAGAGAACCGCATTCGTGAAGAATACCCATTTTTAGGGACGCCAATTCGGCTGATATTCCGTCGCCGTAGCTAACGGCGTTGTTTTCTCCCAGCAACCCACTCCATATGAATAATATGAGTTTCCTAAGAAAACTCTTAGTTTAATCTATTTGACTTGACCTGATTTCGTGGCGACTTTATAATCCAATCGCGGAAGATAGCCTTTCCCTATCCCGAATTCGCCATTTGTCAGGCGATGAGGAATTGGATGGAGCACAATTTGGACCATTTCCATACTGAGACACTCTCAGAATCACAAGAACCGGAAGAGAAGCGTTCTGGATTCATGCGTTTTATGATCGATATCATCGAGACGTTGATCTTGTCGATCATTTTGTTCGCGGCGATCAACGCTGTCTCGGCCCGCATCCGGGTGGACGGGGCCAGCATGGAGCCAACCTTACAAAGCGGCGAATTTGTGATCGTAAATAAATTAGCCTACATGTTTGGTGATCCTTCAATTGGTGATGTGATCGTCTTCCATTTCCCTCGCGATCCGGATCAGGAATATATTAAGCGGGTGATCGGGCTTCCTGGGGATCGAGTGGAAATCAAGGATGGTGAGGTCTTTGTTAATGGTGTAGTTCTGAGCGAGGGTTATATCGCTGCCTCGCCAGTTTATGAGAATATTTGGGATATCCCTAGTGATTCGCTTTTTGTCCTCGGTGACAACCGGAACAATTCTTCAGATTCCCACAATTGGGGAACAGTGCCAATGGAGTTTGTCATCGGCAAGGCGACCTTTGTTTACTGGCCACCAACGGAATGGGGCGTTCTTAACCAACCAGCGACAGCAAGCGCTGCACCATGAGTGTCAAATAAGGCGGACCTGCAATGAAGATGCAATCACGATCAAAAAACGAGCGAAATAATCTGTCAGCCTACCATTGCCCTGAATGTTCAGCTGGCGTGATGCACATGGAAGCGGTCACCTATTTCACCTGGTTGAATAAAGAACTGGTCACTGTCCCTAACTTTCCCGCCTGGGTGTGTGATATGTGCGGGCGAAGGGAATTTGATTCGCGCGCTGTCACCTGGTTGAACACCCTGCTTAATCCTGCTGCAGGTCGATCCTCTCGTCAAAAATCCCGGCGGGACCTAGGGGTTTCATCTGCTGATCAGCCCCAAACTTAGAAGCGGGCTGATTGAAATTTCCCGAAACAGCTTTTAATCTACCTGATTACGTGAAAGATATGGCTCTGCCAGGAAAAGGGCAGAGAGTGATTTTGCGTCCCTGAGGATCCCCTGCGAGATCAGCTCGGGGATTTTTTGCATTGCGATGGCCTCCACGGTGATGAATTCATCTTCATCTCCCGGTAATGGATCAGGTTTCAAGTCTGAAGCCAGGTAGATGTACATGTACTCGGTTGAATAACCAGGCACAAGGAAAAACTCCCCAATCTTTTCTAACTTCCCTGCTGACATGCCGGTCTCTTCTCGTATTTCCCGGTGCGCGCAGGCCTCCGGTTCTTCTCCTTCATCGAGGGTACCAGCTGGAAGTTCCAGCAACTCCTCACCAATTGCATAGCGATACTGGCGAACAAACAGGATGCGCCCGGCGGAGTCTACGGGGATCAAGGTCACAGCTCCTGGGTGAACTACGACATCGAAGGTGGTTTCTTTTCCATCTGGGAGCAAGATCTGATCACGGCGAACATCAAATGCCTTGCCCAAGTAAACGGTCTCAGAATGTTTAGTTTCATATCCCATCTTGAGTTGATCCTTTTTAGGGAAAATAAGAGTAGCCGGTCAATTATACCGGCTACCTTTGATTGTTTCAGATTTTTGTTCTGCTCAGGGAATCTGCAGCACCTGCCCGGCTGATAAAGTGTAGGGCGACTTGAGATTGTTGGCCTCGATGATGGCATTCGGATCCGCAGATCCATATTTACAGGCGATGGTATAAATTGTGTCCCCGGCAACCACGGTATAGCTTGCCGGGTGTTCTATCAAAGACCTCTGCCCGAAGAATGTGTTGCCTGTTTGTGGGATTTTCAATGAATATCCAACTGGCAGGACTGAACCAGAGCCTAATCCATTCAAGTTAAGCAGTTCGGTTTGATTGACATTGAAGCGTCGGGCGATGCAGAACGGGAATTCACCCTTTTGAAGCTGGTAAGTTTGGGGAATTCCGGGAGTGGCAGTGGATACAGGCGCTGGAGTTGGTGAAGGTGGAGGAGGGGGGGCTTCAGTCGTCTCAGGGGAGGTTTCTGGAGCAGCTTCGGTTGGGTTGGCCGAGGTGGGCTCAGTCTCTGGAGGTTGGGTAGGAGCAGTCTCGGCGCCGCCACCGGCCACCGCAGTTTGGGTGGCAATAATGGCAAGCTCGGCTTCTAGTGTGCTCATGGCGCTATCGGGGGTTTCTGTCACCGGAGGGGGTGTAGATGCAGAAAGTGTGCAGCCCGCGAGCAGTAAGGCAGAGGTCACCATCCCGATAAAGATTATATAACGCATGGTGGTCATATAATTCTCCTCCTTGGAATTTCAAATGCTAATATAGCAAGTTTCGCAAATGTTTTTTCAATTTCTGCTCATGATACTAGCACAATCCTTATACTGCGTCAAGAAGATAAAACCCCCCTTGACTATCAGGTTCGCAAGGAGGGTTGTTAGGTTTAATTTGGTAGAGAAAAAATTTATCATTGATTAGATTTGATTTCTTCCCGGCCTAATGGGCTGGCGACAACGATCAGGCGATGCGTGTTGCTCTCGTAGGGCCAGCAGGAGATCAATGTCAGGCGCTCATCAACAGATGGTAGCAGCCATTGGGCATTGTGCATGCGCACTTCGAGTTCCTCATATTTCTCTGGCAGGACGATTTTGTTTGTAATCTGGTATCTGAAGCGGCTGTTTTCGGATTCAACCCAGATAATATCACCCTCGACCACATCATCCAGGTTCACAAATACCTCGCCAAAAGCGTTGTGGTGACCGTTAAGCACAGTATTACCAGGTTCGCCTAGCATCGCAGAGGTGATGTGCCAGCCTGTAGCGCGTTCATCAGGAACGAGCCACTTCATGAATTCTTTTCCAGCCAGCGTTTCGAATTCTACCGGTGCGGGTACCACTGGCGCATCCAGATCGATCGATGAGATCACGATCCGCGCAGGTACTTCCGGCGGCAGCTGAACTTCGGTTGGTTCCTCTTTGCCAGGAGAGCCAGTATCTGGGACCAGCGAAACAGCCTCATCTAGTAGGCTGTTTTGGGGGATAACTTCTGATGGAGAGGGAGCCAGATTGGTATCACCAATATCCACCGTCACATAAAGTGGTTCCGGAGTTTTAAATTCATCCTCTACTGCGATTGTTGTTTCTGGTTGCTCGTTGAAATGGTGCAAAGGGACAGCCAGGGCACCAATTCCGTACCCTGGAGAGACATTGGCCGTTAAAACCGCTGGCATGAAGATGGCGATGCACATTCCGGTAATGGCCAGAATTGCCAGCAGAAATCCAAGAGTGATGTTCAAATTCTCAAGCAGAGTTCGCTTCATTAATCCTTGGGACCTTTGAAGAATAATTTTGTGGCAACCCCGTAGAATATTAGGCCGCTGCCAACAAAACCCAGTGCAAGCGAGATGGCGATCCAGACCATGAACATGGAATTAAGTCTTGCAAGAGATAGATCGACGCCTGTTTCGGGGATTAAGGCCTCCTGTGTCGCTAATGGAGTCGGCTGTGCGAGAGTAGGCACAGGGGTCGGGCTGGCTGGAATTGGTGTGTTGGTTGGAGGTTTTGGAGTCGCGGTTGGAGCTATTTGTGTGTCCGTGGGGGTCAAAGTCACGACGGGCTCAGTTGCGACCGGGATTGTCTCCGTCGCAGTTGGTGTGACCGTGAAGGTGGCAGTACTTGTCGGGGTTGGAGTGTCAGTTGGCGTGGCGGTGAAAGTAGCAGTGGGGGTGATCAGGTAAGTGTTTTTGATTCTGCACACCCAGGTATCACCTGGTTCGACGAACACTTCTAGTGGTCCTGGTCCAGTTGTGGATGCGGTATCACCTTCTCTATCTTCGCAGATTATTTCTTTGTCAAAATGGCTGAAGTTGGTCCCCGTTCCTGCAGTTTCGCCAACGGTGTGGTTATCTCCGATTGGTTCGGGGTCAACGGAAGTGCCCGCAGAGACTGCTACAGGTCCTGTGGTGTCCCCGTTTTGGGCATCCGGGAATACTGTTTTTCCATCAATCTGCAGGTTAAAGGCCCCTGGAGCGTCGGCAGGAATTACATCTTTTATGACCTCTATCGTTCCATCGAAAGGAACCCGGAGATTTGTAATTTCCACGCTTTCACAGGTGCATTTTGCCGATGTTTCTGCGGTTGTATCCAGCTCACTCGTGCAGCTCGGCTTACCTTCAGAACCATCTGAGCGTGAATTAGCCCAGACTGTGCAAGCATTTACATCGGCAACGCCATTATTGTCTCTATCCTGGCACTTGATAGTGATTTGAGCTGTCTGGAAAAAGGCAGTCTGACCCTGGTCAAGATCCCCGCAGGTATCACCCAGATCTTCGGTGATCTCCCCGTTGTAAAACGGTCCTGAACCACCAGTGAGGTCCAGGTCGGAGTTATCTGCAGATACCACATGCAAGTAATCGTTGTAGCAGGTGCCTCCCAATGAGTTGGGATCCCCTCCATCTGTGGCGATGAACATGCCGATATCCCAGCGCTGATCAGATGTCGATACAAACTCACCAAGCAAGGTGACGGTTATATCCTCGCCCTTGATACATGAAGATGGACCGGAGAGCAGATTAAATTGAGCCAGCCTGACATCATTTGCAGTACAGTTGAGACTGCTCACATCAGCCGGTTTGGTCGCGTTGTACCTCTCAACCATGCAGCCATCGTTAGAACCCCCGTGACTTAACAAGGTAGTACCCTGACCTTCGAGAAGGTCATTGCTTTCAGGGACAATGTTGGAGGCAGCGGCATTAATGAACAGCACGCCTACGAAAAGCAGCATAATTCCTGAGATGATCCCCAGGAATAACAAATATGCTCCTATTCTGATATATTGTTTCTTGGCCATTTCCTTCTTCCCTTTCCCAACACCCGTTATGGAGAAAATGAAAAACCGGCCCGTAGGGCCGGTTTCGCTATTCGCTCCCCAATGACCTAACTATCCGGATGGATAGGTAAGCGACCATATTGAGTCAAAGGATCGTCGCAATTCCCTTAAATGGTTATTTTGTTAGGAATGAACTAACAATGATAACGCTGGAAAATGCATCGCGTTACATTAACTTTAACGTAACTTACCTTAATTATACTACATACCCCAAAACGTTCCATCGGGTTCAAAAAGTTCGTCTGACAATTGGTTTGGCTTTCTTGAAGAGAGCAATCTCCAAGAAGATTTTCAGGAAGTGGTCTCTGGCTGTTTCCAATTCCTGGTTCTTATCAGGGGAGCCGTCGTTTTGAGATCCCGTGGAATACCAGGCCGACTCCCAAGAAACCCAACCCCAAGAAGAAAACAACCAGGAAGCGGTTGTCAAAATCTGCGAAGGAAAGATCCACACCAGTGTCGGGAATTAATACGAGTTCAGGGGTATCAGCCGGTGGAGGTAATGTCGGAGGTGGAGTTGGGCTGGTGGCCGTCTCTGGTTGAGAAGGAGTGTTTGTCGGCGGGGGATTGGTCGGAGTTTGCGTTGCTGCAGGATCAGTTGCCGTTGGTATTGGAGTATCCGTGGGGGTGAGTGTAACGACTGGGTCAGTCACCTCGGGTGTTGCGGTGAAGGTAGCCGTGTTGGTCGGAGTAGGGGTATCCGTGGGAGTGAGTGTAACAACCGGATCAGTCACCACAATTGTGGCAGTTTCTGTGGGCGTAGGTATAAGGGTTGCTGTATTTGTGGCAGTATTCGTCGGGGTAGGTGAAGGATCTACCTGGCCAGCATAGAATTCTACATGTGAAATTTCCTGACAATCTGGACCAGGCGTACCGATTTGCGTAACACTGACATTGTTAGTACCTAATCCTATTGCCTGGTAGCAACCATCACTGGGGTTGTTTATCGTCAACAGGAAGCATCCCTCACCCGATTTCACATAGACAGAGGTGATGATTTCTTGACCGGAATAGCCAAAAGGCGCCTGTTCATCCTTGTCCACCCAGCCTGTATCGCAGTTTCCCTGTCCTTGGGCATTGACTTCGGCCGAACTACCTGCGAAATGCGCCACTGACAGGATAAGACCAACCAGCAAGCAGGCGGCACCGAGTAAATAACACAATTTGGCGATTCTTTTTGCGATTAAGTTTACAGGTATATCATTGATCATCTTCCATCTCCCAACACCCATTCTGGATAAAAAAAAACGGCCTCAAGGGCCGGTTTCGCTATTCGCTCCCCAATGACCTAACTACCCACCCGGATAGACAAGCGACCATCTCTAGTCATTGGATCATCACTTTTCCCATGATCATTATCTCATTGTCAATGTTCAATTACGAATAACGGAGGTGGAAACCCGTCGTTATTGCGTTAATATAAGATAATTATACTATATATACCCAATTTTGTCTAAATTTATCCTTTTTGCATGTTGGGAAACTAAAAAGAGGGGTTCATAAAAGCATTCATTGGATCAGTCTTGCGATGAGCTTTTATGAACCCCAATCCGGGTTGTTATTACTTTATTTCTAGTTCTCCTTGCGGGAACGCTTGTTGAACAATCCTCTAAACACCGTTCCAAATCCAATAGATGCCATTCCGAGGAAAAGGAAGATCCAAGTTGGGGATACCTGATTACCAAGTGAAAGGTCAATGCCCGTTTCAGGGATCAGAATGAGTTCAGGAGTACCCTCTGGAGGGGGCGGCGGTGCCAACGTCGGGGGAGGCGTGGGTGTTTTAGGAGGATCGGTTGCAGTGGGAGGGGGATTGGTGGCCTCTGGAGGATCAGTTTCAGTGGGGCTATCCGTTGTGACTGGAGGTTCAGTTGTTGCCGGAGGCTCCGTCGTAGCAGGCGGTTCTGTGGTAGATGGTGGCTCCGTTGTAGCGGGTGGCTCTGTTGTCGCAGGAGGTTCAGTTGTTGCTGGAGGCTCCGTGGTTGCAGGCGGTTCGGTTGTAGCGGGAGGCTCTGTCGTGGCAGGTGGCTCCGTGGTTGCAGGCGGTTCGGTTGTAGCGGGAGGCTCTGTCGTGGCAGGTGGCTCCGTGGTAGCAGGGGGTTCGGTTGTGGCTGGCGGCTCCGTGGTTGCTGGAGGCTCGGTTGTTGCGGGCGGTTCCGTCGTAGCCGGAGGTTCGGTAGTTGGCGGCTCAGTTGGTCCTGCAAGAAATTCGACATGAGAGATCTCCTGGCATTCAGGACCAGGTTCTCCCACCCTGGAAACACGCACCGACGATGTGCCCAGGCCAGATGCCTTATAACAACCATCATTAGGCTTTGCAATGGTTAGTGGAAAGCAGCCCAGTCCGGATTTAACGATCGCCTTGATGATTGTCTCAGAGCCATTGTAGCTAAAAGGCGAATTCCCGTCCTTAGCAACGTAGCCCGTGCTGCAGTTTCCTTTACCGTTCACTGTAGCCGCTTCGCCTGGAGATTGAACGAATGATAGTGCGAGACTAACTATCAGGCATGCGGAGCCGAAGATGTAAAAAAACCTTGCCGTGTGTTTCAATGTTGATTTATTTTTCAGTTTCATAATTTGATCCCATTCCCAGCACCCATTTTTGTATTTCAACGGTCTCTTGAACTGGTTTCTTTGCTTCCAGCTGACGCTGCAACCCGGGTGTAAAGATAATAGGTTTGTTTGCGTCAGCGGATTGGTACTTTCCTGTGTGTGATTATTTTGTTGTTAACATGCTGTGGTCGATAATGCTCTGGTTTGATTTATGGTTGTTGATTATCTGTGACGATAAGATTATTCCCGTTCGGAATTAATCCTCTTTGAGGCGAGTGACGATGCCATAAAATGCGATCCCTAGTCCAATGAGTCCAACACCAAAGGGGATGATCACCCACATGCGCATGCCAGGTGTCGAGCCATCCATGACCCCCGTTACTGGGATCAGCGCCTGGGGTGGCGGAGATCCTGGGAAAGGTGTCGGAGGTGGCAGTGTGGCTGGCGGTTTACGGGTGGGTTCTTTTGGTGGTGGAGTTGGACTATCAACAGGGGGCTGTGTCGTTGCAGTGGCGGTTGGTGTATTGGTTGCTGTGGGCGGTATATCCGTTGGAGGCGGAGGATCGGTGGGTGATGGGGTAGCGGTGGGCACTGATTCTTGACGAACAACCAGACCCACGTTCATCGAACCTGGATCACCATTGGCGGTAAATGAGACCTGATAGTTCCCTTTCGCCAAGACACCTTCCAATTTTTTAACCCCCCGATTCGCCCCTTCTTTTCCATCCGAAACTTTGAAACCTCCCAATGGGGATTCTCCTTTTCCAGTTTCATCTGTCTGGCAGTCTCCTTTGCTGCAGTCAAATGGACATCCTTCTTTACTGTAATCCTGGTAGTAGAAGAATACCAAGCTGACCCTCATTTGCGGCTCATCAACTGAGAAAGACCACTGCTTGGTGGGTTTTTCTGGATTTTTCAGGCGGGTTGTTTGAGCCCAATCATTGGGCGGTGTACAGGCTGGTTCTGCCTCAGCTTGCCGTCCATAAGCTGGCGTGTGTGTCAGGGCAAAAAACAAGCCAGCCAGCAAACACGCAACGAGTAGTAAATGTGTTAAATGAGTGCGTTTAGCGGAGTTTAAATTGAATAAGAGTGTCATCACGATTTCCCAACCCAATCACTGATAGAGTTAATAAAAACCGGCCTCACGGGCCGGTTTCGCTACTTGCTCCTTAATGACCTTTCCACCTATCAGGTGGAGAAGCGACCAAATTAGGCCATTAGATCGTCGCAATTCCCTTTCAAACCAAAATTACGCACCTTTTCGGTTGGATTGACCGAAAAGCCCTCCGCGAACCCGCAGAGGTTATAAATTGGTTATTGTTGCCGTTAATAACGTCGGTTTTTGCGACTTGTTACATGAATTTTCAAACCAAAACATTACTAATCCTGGTTTGGATTAGGTGAATCCCCCCCCAATTTACAATTTGGTAATACAGGAGAAATCTCTTTACTGAACCTGGATGGTTTTCAGGTCGTCCAGCAGCATATTCTTCTCATCTTCTTTTTTGATTTGTTCAGCAGTTGAATGAGCTTGTTCAAGGAAGGCCTGCATTTGCTGCTCGTTGCCTGCGACCGCCTCGGCGCGGGCCAGCGCTTCGTAGGCATAACCCAGAAAGAAGGGCTCTACTTCCTCGTCCTGGCTGACCTCCAGGCACAGCTGACCGTACCTGCGGGCGTTGTTCACTTGGCCTAAGAGGACATAGATGCGAGATGTTTGCCAGAAACCGATCGAAGCAATGGTGCTGGAGAAATCTTCCCGCTGAGACCAGTGATATTGAGAAGCCAGGTTGAGGCGGATCATTTCCTCATCCTCTTCAGGGGTTCGATCGGACTTGTCGATCAAGTCCCAGGCGCGATTAAAGCAATGCGCCGAGAAATATTTGTGTGCTGCTTTATGATCAAAGTCGTTTTTTCCAGCCATTCTTCCTTCTACGTAGGGCACCGATGATTTTTTGATTTTTTCACTTTGGGTAAGTGGTATTTGTGTTGATCGAAAATATTATAACAAAATGGTTGCATGATAATTTGACAAGCGGAACCTGCTGATTATCTCTAACGTTAATAATGAGGATATAATCTCGTTCAATTGGTTATAGGGAGACCTGGCTTCAAGGATGAGAAGAGCAGGATTGAATCGCAAATTGGTATTCACGATAATCGTGGGGTTTGTAATCCCTGGATTAGCTTGCAATTTTCCATTCCAAACCTCCAATAATGGTGCGCGCAGCCAACTCGCGCAGACGCTGACTGCGATGGCACCGCCGGCATCAGGAGAGGCGACTCCAGAACCAGTTGGAGCAGAACCCCAGGAGCTTCCACCGATTGGGAACGAGCCTATTGAGACTCAGCCCTATATCCAGCCGGATATGCCACCGAGGCTGAGTGTGGATGATAGCGGCCAGTCGTTCATATACTTCACCCAACCCGGGGATACGCGGCAAGCTGTGGCAAAACGCTTTGCCGTCGAACCCGATCAAATTTACTCGGCTGGACCCATCCCTTCAGTCGAAATGCTCCCTTCAAACCAGGAGCTGTTGATTCCCAACCAGCTTGGGGATATCAGCTATGGAGAGATTTTGCTTCCTGATAGTGAGGTCATTTACTCACCATCGGTGAAGGGTTTCCAAATCGAAGAATTTGTCAACAACGCTGGTGGATACCTGAGCACACATGGCGAGACGGTCAAAGGGAACTGGCTTTCTGGAGCGGACATCGTGAACAAGGTAGCCCAGGAGAACTCGATCAACCCGCGCATTTTGCTGGCGTTGCTTGAATGGCGCTCGGGATGGGTATATGGGCAGGGAGGCTCTGCTGCAGAGCAGAATTTTCCACTTGGATTTGGTGTACCGGACTATAAAGGCTTATATTATGAGCTGGTGCTTACCGCAACCCATTTGGGTGTTGGGTATTATGGTTGGCGTTCAGGGGAAAGGGCATTTATATCGTTTCCAGATGACAGCCTCCTGCGCTTAAATCCAGGTCTGAATCCTGGTTCTGTGGCGCTGCAGGCAGTCCTTTCCAAGCTTGTCAATCAGGACGAGTGGCAGCGG
>JBFFEL010000079.1:0-17807 GCA_041558875.1 Anaerolineales bacterium | reverse complement strand
CCCAGCTCAGGCATTGAACTCAATGTTGAAGGAATGTGATTTCGCCGTGGTTTGCGTGCCGTTGACGCGCAACACCGAGAACCTGGTGGGAGCAAACCAACTGGCAGCGATGAAGCCGACCGCGTTCTTAATCGACGTATCCAGGGGAGGCATCGTCAACCACGAGGACTTGCTGAAGGCTTTAGAAGAGGGGCAAATCGCTGGTGCAGCGCTGGATGTATTCCCGGAAGAACCCCTCCCAAAGGATGATCCGCTCTGGAGATCGCCAAGTGTAATCCTCACTCCCCACATCGCGGGTGTTTCGCGCGATTATGACCAGCGCGCGGTGATCCTGTTCATTGAGAATCTAAACCGTTATCTGGATGGAAAAAAACTGTTAAACGTGATCGATCTCGAACGGGGATATTAAGGTTTGGCGGATCAGTTAAGAACTAAATTCAAGATGGGATTGGAATTAATGAACCTCGGATCTTTGCAGGAAAAATTCAATTCCTTCCAACCGGCTATGCTGGAGGTGCTCGAGCAGCTGGTTAATCATGAATCTCCCAGCACGGAAAAGCCCGCCTTGGATGGGTATGCCCAAATGTTAGCCGTTCGCTTTGAGGACTTGGGAGCTGAAACAAGGCTGTACCCCAGGCCAGAAAATGGGGCTCAACTAAAAGTATCGTTCCGTCAAAATGGGATGACACCTGGAAAACCGCTGCTGTTATTATGCCATTATGACACAGTCTGGCCCATTGGGACGATCGATAAGCAGCCGTTCCGTATCGAGGGAGACAAAGCATTTGGTCCCGGGGTCTATGATATGAAGGCCAGCCACGTGATGGCTGAATTTGCCCTACGGGGGATCATCGATCTTGGAGTACAGCTGCCGAGACCCATCGATGTGCTCTTCACTTCAGACGAGGAGATCGGCAGCCCAACCTCGCGGGAGCTGATCGAAGAACAAGCGCGGGAATCAGAATATGTCCTGGTTTTGGAACCTCCTACAGCGGAGGGCGCTTTGAAGACTGCTCGCAAGGGAGTTGGGGGTTACAGGCTGCAGGTGGAGGGGCGCGCGGCTCATGCAGGCAGCCAACCGGAATTGGGGGTAAGCGCGATTAATGAACTGGCCCACCAGATCATTTACTTGCAAAGCCTGGCAGATCCGGAGCAGGGTACAACGATCAATGTAGGTGTGGTCCAGGGAGGCACTCGCAGCAACGTGATCGCGGCCCATGCAGAGGCGGAAATTGATCTGCGCGTTTGGACTCCCCAGGAAGCCGAACGGATAGATTCTGCGCTGAGGGGCTTACAGCCAGCTGCACCAGGAGTGAAGGTAAGCATCCGTGGTGGAATTAATCGCCCCCCGATGGTGCGCACTGAAGCGATAATTAACCTTTTCCGCAAGGTGCAGCAGATGGGTGAGGGACTTGGATTGGATCTTCAAGAGGGTTCTACTGGCGGGGGTAGTGATGGCAATTTCACCGCCGCAATAGGTGTGCCGACATTAGATGGCCTGGGCGCCATGGGCGATGGGGGGCACGCAGTTCACGAGCATATTCTGATCTCTCACCTGCCAGCCCGCACAGCTATATTAGCTGCCATTCTATTAGACCCATAAGAAATTCCCGCTTCTCAACCAGTCGATTTCGAGAAAGATTCCAGGCAAGCCTTGGTCGGTTTATTTGGGTTTTTCAGTCCTCGGGGAGCACGCGCCCGTTGGTCTTTTCCCAATCTTCATCGGTGACCAGAGTCACCACGCGAAATCCTTCTGCGTAGGCCATTTCCTTGCCCTGCCCGCGTTCAGCCGCCCATTCCTTGATGCGCGGTTCTGGATCCCAATCTTTCATCTGGGATTTGTGAGCCCGCAGGGACGCGATTTTGAGATCAATCGTGTCCTCGATGTTGACGAATAGATCGGTCCCATTCCATCCGGTGACATAAACTTTGCGTGGTTTATGGGCCGTGATTTCTTCCTCAGCCAGTTCTTCAAATAGATTTGGTTGACCAGCTGCCGGGAAGGTGGCGTCCAGGGCAGCGGTTGCAGCGGCGCGGTGATCGGGATGATTGATATACGTATCTCCAGCCCAAACGATGGTCGGGTCCCCACAAATGACGATCTCGGGCTTAAAGCGGCGGATTTCCCGCACTATTTTTTTCCTCAATTCAAGCGTTGGCTGCAGCATGCCATCCGGCTCTCTCAGGAAGGTGACATCCTTCACGCCGACAACTTCAGCCGCGGCGAGCTGTTCTTTTTCTCGGATCTCAGCAGCTTTCTCTCTTGTCATACCTGCTTCTGCGATGCCGACCTCCCCACTGGTACAGAGGACATATGCAACTCTAGTTCCTGCCTGGACCCAGCGGGCGATTGTCCCTGCACAGGAAAATTCAATATCATCAGGATGGGCGACGATCACCATCGCGCTTTCAGGGGTGTAAAAATTGCTCATGATGCCAGATCAACCTCCATAATTAGTTCAACCAAACAGTATTTTACCTGTTCTATTCCATGTTTAAACATCAAGATGGTATTCTGCTATTAGTAAGGTAAGAGCTTCCTGAATCCTGACTTTTGACACTTGCGTGGGAACTCCTTATTCAGTAATCTTTATCTAAGCAGGTTAGTGTGCCAACCTCGGAGACACAGCAGAATTCTCTCGAGGATTAGAACCAGATCCAGGATGGCTGAAATGAAACTAACTGGTGTTCATTTTCTATTGACCTATCAATGCAACTTTGAGTGCGATCACTGTTTTATTTGGGGCAGTCCCTGGCAGGAAGGGACTTTCACATTAAGCCAGATCGAGGATGTCCTTCGCCAGGCTGAGGCAACTGGTACGGTAAATTCGATCTATTTTGAGGGTGGAGAACCATTCCTTTACTACCCAATTCTGGTCAAAGCAGTGAAGTCAGCTGTCGACTACAGGTTTGAGGTTGGGATAGTGAGCAACAGCTACTGGGCAACGACGAAGGAAGATGCCCTGGAGTGGCTCAAGCCCTTCGCAGGTGCCCTTCAAGATCTATCGGTCAGCAGCGATCTTTTTCATTATGACGAAGAGCTCAGTCAGCAGGCCAGGAATGCCTGCCAGGCAGCTGAAGAACTAGGTATCCCCATCGGTACGATCAGCATTGCCAGCCCCGGTGCTGACGGAGCAGATCCAGCCGTGGGTCAACTTCCACCAGATGAATCTGGCGTGATGTATCGCGGCCGGGCAGCCGTGAAGCTGGTAGAGAAGGCTCAATTAACATCGTGGACCGAGTTTACCGAGTGCCCTTATGAAGATCTGATTGAACCCGGCCGAATCCACCTGGATCCGATGGGCAACCTGCATATCTGCCAGGGAATAAGCATCGGTAATTTATTCGAAAGGCCTCTGAAGGAAATCTGTGAGGAGTATGATCCCTATCAACACCCAATCACGGGACCCTTGTTGTCTGGAGGCCCCGCAGAGCTGTTGCGAAGGTATGAACTGCCGCTCGAGGGTAATTATGCCGACGCCTGCCACCTGTGCTACAATACCCGGCTCGTACTGCGGGAACGTTTTGCCGAAGAGTTAGGTCCTGATCAGGCATATGGGGTTTATGCAGCTTAAGGCTTGTTGGGAAAAATTCCAAATTGAGGTAAGGAGATCAAAAAATTTTAAGAAGACCCTCCGGAAACTTGCTCTTTAAGTGATTCTTTGCTATCCTAGGATTAGAAATTTATACTAATTGCTGCCTGCTGGGACTGCAGGTAGGCACACTGACTGACCCATTGCCGCTGTCGCCCTCCTGCATCTAGCCGGAGGGTGTGTTTATAATGGACGAGATGAAAACCAGCCAGGGAAGTTCACCCAGGAATAGTTTCGGGCTGACTGGATAGGAAAGCGGCGCAGGAAAGGAGGAGCTATGTCTGGGGAATTAATCGGGGAAGTCACCCATTTTTACAACCGGATCGGCGTGGCGGTGGTAGACCTGTCAGGCCCGATCAAAATCGGAGACCAGGTGCATTTTTTCGGACGCTCAACGGATTTTCGCCAACAGGTTCAATCCATGCAGATTGAGCATGAATCAATCACTGAGGCTGGAGAGGGGCAGGAGATCGCCATTAAAGTTGAGCGTCGGGTGCGAAACCATGACAAGGTTTATAAGCTGATCGAGGAAGATTAATCGGTTCGCTGGAGATCAAAAATGCCAGCGATTCGATATCCGAAAATCGGGGTTTACTTGAAATCCCACCGCGAATTTGATATATTAGGTTTAAGAATTCATATTGCTCAGGTCATCCAGCTGGGCAGGCTAATAATTTTTTCACTGGCTGGTCGCAAGTGCCTGGCTGGATGAACTGAAAACAGTCCATCCAGCCAGCATTTTTTAATGGTATGCGGTTCATACAATCATTTCTGCATTTTGAATTGGGTCGCATTAATGATACGAGCTGCACTTAACATCTTCGGATTAATCATCACCTGGGTCGCCTGGTTGTGGTTAATCAACCAGGAACTGAGTTTGAGTTCTGCTATTGGTATTGCCATCGGAGGAGTCGTGGCGATCATCCCCGTAGTCTTAATTGGTCGTTTTTTCCTGGACCGCCAACCTAGCGTCGAACGAGCAGATTTGGTGACGATTATCCTGCATTATCTGGTAGCGATTTTATTTGGGTCAGCTGTCATTGCTGCCACAAAATTTGGCCTCGGCTCACCCACCTGGACGATCCCCATTCCATCCTGGTTGGGATTGGCAATAATGGCCGTTGGAGGAATTTTCCTGCTGCTCGTGGTCCTGAACCTGGCGGTCAAGGGATTAGGCGCTCCCTTTGCTGTCGCTCAGACCCGCCTGGTTGCAGTTGAGTGGATGTATGCCTGGACTCGTAATCCTATGGTTTTAAGCGGGTTGGCATTTCTGCTGGGCTTGGGGCTTTGGCTCCAGTCAGCACTTTTTTTGGTTTGGTTGATAATCGTAGTATGCCCAGTATTCTTCCTTTTTTTGAAGGTCTATGAAGAACGAGAATTAGAGATTCGATTCGGTGAATCTTATCTGGAGTATAAAGCCAGAACGCCCATGCTATTTCCCAGGAAGCCTGATGACAATCCGGATGGAGGTGCAAGATGAATACTCGCCAGGTACACGAAATGAACGTAATTCTTGCCGTTGATGGATCTGAGCATTCCGCTGCGGCAGCCAGGTTATTACGGGATTTGCCTTTGCCCCGAGGGAGTGCAATCAATATCCTTGCCGTTCTCATCCCTCGAAATGCCTCCGATCATGCCAATTTAGAGCAGGCCCTGGCGGATTCAAAAGAGATCCTGGGAGAGGTGAAAGCGACGGTGAAAACAGAACTTCTCACCGGGTACCCGGCGGAACAGATCAGCGAGTATGCCGCTGAAAATGTCCCTGATCTGATCGTGCTTGGTGCGAAAGGTCGCCGGGCCACACTTGGGATTCTCCTCGGAGGGGTCGTACAGCAAATTGTTGAATATGCTGAAGACCCGGTATTGGTTGTGCGAGCTCCTTATGAAGGGCTGCAGCGGATCTTGATCGTGACCGATGGCTCAGTGCATAGCCAGCGGGCAATGGACTATTTGGGTAAATTCCCAATTCCGGATTCAACTGAGGTGCATGCCTTACATGTCTTGCCGCCTATGCCTTCCCCTGCGCTGATCGCTCGCTCCTGGCCAGCTGGATCAGAATCGATGGCCCCGGTCCCATCATATGAAACCGAAGAAATGCTTGCTAAACAGGCTGAGGAGGAGGAGCGGATTGGAGCTGCTCTGCTGGCCGAGTCTGTTGAAATCCTGGGAAACTATGGCATTGAGGCGAAGAGTGTCCTCTCAAGAGGGGATGCTGCCACAGAGATCATCGAATATGCCAATCAAAACCAGATCGGATTGATCGTGGCTGGGTCGCGAGGGCTCAGCCAGATGCGCCGACTGCTGTTGGGTAGTCTTTCTCGTAAATTGGTGCATTATGCTGGCTGTTCAGTGTTGATTGTGAAAGGAGGCGAGCATGACGTGGTATGACGAGATGACCTGGTGTGATGGTTGCGGTGCAGAGATCACCTGGGGGCCCGTTCTTGATGGAGAGCGCACATTCTGCTGTCGTGATTGCTCCCAGGACATACTCTGTGCGTGCGGCGAACGTATGGAGGTAGATGAAGATCAGTGGCTGGGTAAAGAATCTCACTCCCTTGTAGACCGGTTTTGAGGCTGCCTCTCGAAAATCTTCCGGTTGGTAAATTACCCCCAGAGATATTGGCGCGCATCCTGGCCGCATCTCCGGTCCAGGATGAACGTATTGTGCTGGGCCCAGGTGTGGGATTGGACTGTGCCGTCCTTGATTTAGGCTCCACACTGCTGGTCTTTAAATCCGATCCGATAACCTTCGCAACCGAGGAGATCGGTTGGTACGCGGTACAAGTTAATGCCAACGACATTGCCACCACAGGAGCAAAGCCAGCCTGGTTCCTGATGACCTTGCTGCTGCCTGGTGATAACACAGACGCTGCCCTGGTAGAGCAGATCAGCCAGCAGGTATTCGAGGCTTGCGAGAGCATTGGCGTCTCGGTGATCGGGGGGCATACGGAGATCACGCACGGTTTAGAACGGCCGATTGTTGTGGGAACCCTTGTTGGAGAAGTCTCGCGGGCGGACCTGGTCACCCCACGCGGGGCGCGTCCAGGAGATCGGTTGCTGCTCACTAAGGGTGTGCCCATAGAGGCGACCTCGATCCTGGCGCGGGAATTCCCAGAAAGGCTGCGTGACCAGCTTAGCGAAGAGCAGATCGCCCAGGCCAGAGACTACCTGTATGACCCAGGGATCAGTGTGCTCAGGGATGCCCAACTGGCTACACAGGCAGGCACTGTGACAGCTATGCACGATCCCACGGAAGGGGGATTGGCATCAGCCTTATGGGAATTGGCAGAAGCCAGCGGGCAGGGGATCACGTTTGATCCTGCTAAGGTATTGGTGCCCGACTTATCACGCCGAGTTTGCCAGGTATTTGATATCGATCCGCTGTGTTCTATAGCTTCGGGAGCCTTGCTGCTTTCAACACCTCCCGGTGAGACGAGCATTATCCGCCAGGCGGTTGAAGATGGGGGCATCTCCTGCGTCGAGATCGGCTTGATAGAGAAAGGTGAGCCAGCAGTGTGGAAATCGATGGACTCTGGGAAAAAGCTGCTTGAGCGACCCTTACGAGATGAGATCGCCCGATTATTTGATTCGGCTTAGCTGTTTAATCACGCTGGTTAATTCCTGCTGAATCGCAGCCTTTGCGGTTTTTGGCCCGGGGTACATTCCACATTCCCTTTTACTTCCATGTCCAGCTAAACCTCGGTTGTGTAAAACTATCATGAAATGTACCTGGTTAAGCCGATTAGGGTTGCTTAACTCACGAGTTATCAATAGATAAAATCCCCAACAGAAGTGAGTATCTTAATAAATCAGATCAAACACTCAATTTCGTTGTGTCCATAATTCATAATTTAATGATATAGTGCAGTGATTGGTGGCTGAAAAAGAAACCGCTGGAATCTCAATGCGAGTATGAGCAGTAAATAGGCATGAGCTATCTCTGCCCGAATCATGTTGTGATAATTAGATCTGAAACCAACTGCCATCACTAAACCAGATGTGTGATTTTTCGAAATTAGTTTTTTCTGGGTAATTAGTACACTTAGTGGTTAGAGGTGATTTGTTGAATATCCATGTGATAGAAACAGGTAAAGTTAAAATCACAGAAAGCTGGCGTGTTGGAAAAGGTGAAGGTATCCAACGCTTGATGAACACCTTGCTTGACAGTGACTTTACTGGATGGTTGCCAATCTATGTGTGGGTAATTGAACATCCCGAAGGTCTTATTGTCATCGATACCGGCATACCGGCAGATGCCAATAAACGGATCTGGTTTCCACCATTCATGCCCTTGGTTCAGCGTGCGGCTGTATTTGATATGACCCCAGAAGAGGAGGTCGGCCCGCAGTTGAAGAAATTAGGCTTTTCAACGCATGATGTGCGTTGGGTTGTCTTGACTCATTTACATCAAGATCATGACGGTGGACTGCATCATTTTCCAAAAGCTGAATTTGTTGTTTCTCGCAGAGAATGGGAAGCTGCAATCGGTCTTCGGGGAAGGATGAATGGTTACTTGAATCAACGCTGGCCCGATTGGTTCCAGCCCAGTCTGGTGGATTTTGATCACACGCCGTTCGAATCCTTTAAAGGACAGCACATACTCACCAAAGATGGTGATATCCATCTCGTGCCCACACCAGGGCACAGCCCAGGTCATCTGTCGGTGATACTGAATGAAGGAGACCTGTCGATCTTTTTCGCTGGGGATGCATCCTACACAGAGGACATGCTGATTTCTGGTAAAACTGACGGTATCGGAATGGATCCGCAAGCCCAACGAGATTCCCATAAGGAAATTCTGGATTATGCTGAGCAGAATGCAACCATCTACCTGCCGAGTCATGATCCTGGCTCGAAAGAACGTCTTATTAATCGAATCCCTATTCGTTTGAAGACTGAAATGGAAGAATAATTTCTGTTATTAGGATGTTGTTGGAGATTATCCCTGCTATGTACGTCTCAACCTTTGAGGTTTAGATCCCGGGATCCTCTCAATCTCCCCTTTGACTTCCATATCCAATTTAACTGTGGTTGTGTACCACGAAACAGAACCAAGCCTTTCTAAATCCGCTGAGGAGAGGTGCGCCTCAACGAGCTGCGCTAACTGGCTGAATTCGACTCCATTTTCATCCGCAGGGACAACTGCCAGGATGGCGTTATGAACGAGATCGTATTTCCACTTGTCGATGCGGGTGGGCTGTTTTCCCAGCGTCGGTGTTTCAACAACGACTTTTTCATCTTTGTTCATCAAAAGTCTCTCCTTTGGGTACCGCGAGTGGTGATATCCTGGCTTGGATCATGAACAAGAACCTGATTCCAAATAAATCTTTATCGAGAGTTGACGCTGTTCTTAGCTCTAAATCCGTTTGTGATTAAATCTCTGACAAAATAGAGGTCCAATTATAACCATTGGGCGATCAATGAATTTAAGCGAAGTGAATACCTTCCAATGGTAAGTATGGATTTAGCGAGGAGCGAGGCTCTTAGAATCTGGGGGTTTATCCCTCATGGCATTGCCATCAATCCCAAGCTGGGTTACACTCATTGCTGGTATCTCCAAAACTTGAAAGTCAGCGGTAAATATTTAATGGATATCCCCCGCCTGGCACGAAAAATTACCCTGACCCTTTTTACAGCGATGAGCCTGGGTTCGGCCGGCTTTATCGTCGCGGCGACGGTCAACACGATCGTCGGAGCGGATATCAGCGGCAATCCTGCCTGGGCTGGGCTCCCAGCTGCATTTTTCACCCTGGGTACGGCTGTCTCCGCTTTCTTATTGGGCTTCGCTATGGACCGCTTCGGCCGGCGCATGGGGATGGTGATCGGCTTGGTATCAGGTCTGTTTGGAACGATCCTGGCTGGAGTGGCAATCGGGGTAGTATCATTTCCGATCTTCCTGGCTGGGATGGCCTTCAGCGGGGCTGCCCGCGCTGCGCTGCAGTTGGGGCGATTCGCTGCGGCGGAAGTTCACCCACCGGAACAGCGGGGACGAGCCATCTCAAACGTGGTGATCGGTGGCACAGTCGGTGCTGTCCTTGGTCCCTGGCTGGCTGGTCCGATGGGTCAGTGGGCGCTCGGGGCTGGTTACAGCGAGATGCTGGGACCTTATGTAGCTTCGTTTGTTCTGATTGCGTTGGTCACACTGTTGGTCTTCATTTTTCTTCGCCCTGACCCGCAGAAATTGGGAAAGGAAGTTTCCCGGCTGCATCCAGAATCCCGGTCCAATGAAGGACAGGTCCGCACATTCTCCCAGATAATTCGCATCCCCGCGGCTGCGGTAGCTGTAACAGCAATGGTGCTCAGTCAAGCGGTGATGGTGATGCTGATGGGCATCACTGCTTTGTACATGAAGCAAAACAACCACGAGCTGTTTGGAATTTCAATGATCATTTCCTCGCACACCTTTGGTATGTATGCTTTTTCAATTTTCTCAGGCCAGCTCTCAGACCGCTGGGGGCGAGCTCCGATTATCCTGATCGGTGCAGTTGGCCTGATCTTTGCCTGCCTATTAGCACCTGTCTCACCGAACTTGGCTCCGCTGGCGATATCCCTTTTCTTATTGGGTCTGGGATGGAATTTCTGTTATGTGGGTGGATCTTCCCTGTTATCTGATCAGCTTTCACCCCTGGAAAGATCAAGGACTCAGGGCATTAACGATCTATATATTGGATTAGCGACGGGGCTTGGCAGTTTTGTCAGCGGGCTGATCTTCGCTGCTTGGGGCTATGGTGTGGTTGGCCTGGTGGGCGCCGCATTGGCATTAATCCCCTTCGGAATGACCCTCTGGTGGCAGGTGGGGCAGCGACGATTGGCAACCTCCACCTAATCTGTTGAATATTTATCTACAAATAAGCACAATTCCGGCAAATCATGGGCCAGGGTAAATCAAAAGTGGACTCAACTCCAGTTACCGAAGCACTGGATGAACTGAATATCCCTTACCGTTTCTTCCGCCATCCAGGAAAAGTAACTTCATTGGAACAGGCTGCCAGTGAACGGGGACAGAGACCGGAGCAGATTGTTCGCAGCCTGGTCTTTCGCCTGGCAAAAGGAAGTTATGTGATGGTACTGGTGGCCGGTCCTAGCCAGATATCCTGGCCAGGACTGCGCGCTTATCTGGGACAATCGCGCTTGACGATGGCGGATGAAGCCGAGATCCTGTCAATTACAGGCTACCCAATTGGCGCCGTATCTCCGTTCGGGCTGCCAAAACCGATCCGCATCCTGGTAGATCGCAGCGTGCTACAACAGGGAGAGGTATCGATCGGATCAGGTGAGCGCCATACGACCGTCATCTTGAAAGGTCCTGATCTGATAAGAGCCCTGGGTCCGGTCGAGGTGGATCAATTCGTTAAGTAAGAATTAGCACTTTGGGGATTTTTTGAAGCTCTTCCCGCATGCTTGCCAGACGGTTTGGAACTTTTGCGTGGTAATAAGTGGGGAAAAATACTTTGCCAATGGTATAGATTAATGCTAGGATAAACAAAGGCAACAAGACTATCCCGTAATTGATTCATTTCGGAGGTAAGTATGGAAGTGGATCAATTAGCCACAACCCCCCGAGCCAAAACGATAACTTTACAGCTGCTGGATGAGCTGCTAACACCCGAAGCCGCCCGGGATGTGGGAGTCCGTCTATGGGATGGTACTCTTTGGCCAGATGATCGGCCTAGGTTGACCACCATTGTGCTGAATCACCCCGGAGCGATCCGGGCCATGTTTGCCTCCTTGAACGAGGTAGGTCTGGCTGAGGCATACCTCTATGATGATTTTGATGTGGAAGGCGATCTTGCCCATGTCTTTGGACTGGCGGACGGTTTGATCAAGGCATCGACAAGCGTATCAACCAAGCTGCGGGTTGGTCGCATGATCTTGGGCCTGCCAGCAGGGGACAGCCACAAGGAAGATCAACGCGGGGCGGCCAGGCTGAGCGGAGAACCACATTCCATCGAACACGATCGCCAGGCGATCAGCTACCATTACGACGTCTCGAATGATTTTTACTCCCTGTGGCTGGATAAAAATATGGTCTACTCGTGCGCCTATTTCGCCGATGAAGATGAAGACCTGGATTCCGCCCAGGAACGAAAACTGGATTATCTCTGCCGCAAACTGCGCTTGAAGCCTGGACAAAAACTACTTGATATCGGATGTGGCTGGGGTGGTCTGGTGAGACACGCGGTTGAGAATTACGGCGTGGAAGCTGTGGGGATCACACTGAGCAGCCCTCAGGTTGAGCTGGCTAATCAGCATCTGATCGAGGCCGGGTTGGCAGACCAGGCACGAGTAGAACTCCTGGATTATCGTGAGATCGAAGATGAAGATGGATTTGACGCCCTGGTTAGTGTCGGCATGTTTGAACATGTCGGTGCGGCTCTGCTGGGGACTTACTTCCGTAAAGCGGTGGAGCTATTACGCCCAGGAGGGGTATTCCTCAATCACGGCATCGCCAACAAGGCGACCATTAAACGCCGCAAGGGTCCCACCTTCACCCAAAGGTATGTGTTTCCAGATGGGGAATTGGCGCCGATTAATATCTCACTCCATGCAGCTGAAGAAGCGGGATTGGAAGTGCGGGATGTGGAGAGCCTGCGTGAGCATTATGCGCTTACCCTGCGTCACTGGGTACGCAGGCTGGAGGCTGCTCACGAAGAAGCCTTGCAATACGTCTCTGAACCGACTTACCGGGTCTGGCGGTTGTTTATGTCTGCCAGTGCATATGGTTTTTCGATCGGCAACTTGAATGTCTACCAATCTTTGCTGGTGAAGCAAGGGGGGGGAAGCGCCAGCAACCTGCCGTTAACTCGCACAGATTGGCATAGGTGATCTGTTATCCTGATCCCTAATACCAAATCACCGTTCAATTTTGATCATTAGTTTGCTTAGGTGTGTTGCTAACTTCATCCTTCTTTGTTTCTAGCTCTTTGAACAAATCTAACTATTAAAATCACACCTACCGCTACTGCCACTGACAATATCGCCAAAACGACGCTACAAATCAATAACTCCATTACTCCAAATCCACCTTGCATCAGTACCACCTCCTCCTAGTTCTTCTCTCTCTTAGTAAGCCATAAATCAAAAAACACTGCGCCTACTGTGGCTATTAATATTTGCACTGCTATTAGGTAAATAAAAAATATCTCTAAGTTTAGGCTCGTGATGAGATCCCGCGCTTATGGTATACGCTCTGGGACTTTGCGTCACTCGCCATGAGCGAACAGTTGTATTTTAGTGCAAACTTTACTATTGTCCAGGCACATAATACGAATCGGCTCGCCAGAGTGCATGAACACTCGAGCGAGCCAAGGCTCTTAAGCTGGAGATGTAGCGCAAAAGCTTGGCGAGATTATCGCAAAACTCCAGAAGGCAAACTGGAGTTTTTTGTTATGTACCAACAATCGAAGATCAGAGCAGCCGTGGCGATACCTGTGCTCAAAACACTGTTAACAGCCATCATATAATAAATGCTGTTCGTATGCTCTGAAGTAAGGGGTAGGCTGATGTTTGAACATTGCATTCAATACCAATAAAACTTTGTTGTATATCCATCACGGATATACCCTTGACAAAAAGATAAAGCGGATATACAATATCCGCAAATGATATATCGTGCACGGATATATATGAACTAGGAGCGAAAATGAGTGACTTAATTAATGACCCTGAAAGTTTAATTCCCCTATCTCCGGCCGTCTTCAATATCCTGCTGGCATTAGCTGATGGTGATAAGCATGGCTATGGCATCATGCTGGAAGTTGAAGCCAACACGGACGGGAAGGTGAACATGGGGCCAGGTACGCTCTACGGATCGATCAAACGCATGCTCAAAGCCGGCTTCATCCACGAGAGCGACGAGCGACCCGACCCAGACCTTGACGATCAGCGCCGCCGCTACTACGGCCTGACAGATTTAGGGCGTAGGGTTCTCAGGGCTGAGTCGCAGCGCCTTGTTGACCAGGTGGCTGTGCTGCAGATGAAGGGTGTGCTTGAAGGCACCAGGTGAGGAGTGGCATGATGAAATCAAATTCGAACGATCCTTCACTAGTCTCATTCTCTACTTCGCTCTACAATTTGCTCCTGGCGACTTACCCTTCCGGGTTCCGGCATGAATATGGGCCGCACATGGCGCAGGTTTTTCGGGATTGCACCCTGAGAAGCTACCGCCTGGACGGCTTACCCGGGGTGCTGGACCTGTGGATTCGTACCCTGCTCGACTATTTCAAATCTGTTATAGAAGAGCACTTACAACAAGGAGTTCACATGTCAAAATCAAAATTTATTCGCCTCAGCGGCTGGGCTTTCATCCTGGGAGCGACTACTCTATTGGTTGTATTTCTGATCGACCTTCGGGATGCACCGCCATATGATCCCAACTATTTTTTAAGTAAGCCTATCGATCGGTATTTCGAATATGCGACCACGATCTTAATGCCCGCCTCATTTCTGCTCTTCATGGTGGGTATGATCGGACTGTATCTGCGCTATCGGGATGAGATAAACAATATTGGTAAATTCGGTTTGATCGTCGGAATCATCGGGGGCGTGTCCAGTTTTACCGGATCAATCCTGTTCATCACGGATTCTGAATTTTCATGGAATCTCTTTTTTGCTGGTTTCTTGCTGTTCTTCCTGGGGTTGGTTATCTTTGGAATCGGTTCATGGAGAGATTCTCCGCTGCCTCGCTGGAATGCGTTACCCATCCTGACTGGGATCTGGTTTCCATTGCTGGTGATCGCGACCAGCCAGATGGATTGGGGAGAATCCGTGATCCTCGATGCGATTGTTTACCTGCTAACTATTATTGGCCTGGCCGGGATTGGTTATTTGCTGCAGTCTGATACCAAGCGTGCTGGATCAGAAGCTGGAACAATTTAGACGATCCAAGTGCCGCGCACGATCAAAAGTGCGTGGCACTAAATTTATTTTCCTATTACTTCAATCCTAAAAAGTAAATAGTCAATAGCCATCAACCTCATGGAATTAATCCTGCTGCTCACAGGGCTGGATATGTCCATTCCTTATGCTGAATGATTTCATGGAAAACAACTAATTTGACAAGTTGATTTGATAATATTACTGACATTTGGGGGATAAATTAGTATAATTTGATCCCTATCAACCTGTTGAATAATCCAACCAGCCTTGAATAAACTGATCAAGATTTTCTTATCCCTTTTCATCCTGGTGACCATTGGCGGGTACCCAGAGGTGAGCGCTCAGTCCCAGACTGCGCCAGCCTCCCTTCCTGGTCCTACCATCCAAGTGCGCCTGGATCCTCAGGTCAGGCAGCGATTTGTGCCGCCGCCGGAGGAGTTTCTTCGCAGCTCCCTCAGTCCGGAGCAGGCTGCCACAGCCACCATCGTGGTCAATTACAACGGTTCAGGTTGGACGACTGAGGCCCGCAGCGCATTTGAATATGCTGCGGATATCTGGGAGACTTTGATCACTTCGCCACAGCCGATCATCGTGGATGCGCAGTTCGGTCCATTGGGCCCTGGAGTGCTTGGCGGTGCCGGTCCAACGCGTATATGGCGCAACTTTACCAATGCACCACAGGCGAATACCTGGT
The DNA here is from genome assembly GCA_041558875.1 of Anaerolineales bacterium. GTDB lineage: Bacteria > Chloroflexota > Anaerolineae > Anaerolineales > UBA4823 > PFL25. The sequence goes on along the minus strand of JBFFEL010000079.1, from coordinate 2,642 downwards.
ATCCAGTTGCCACAGCGAATAAGCTGGCGAACACCGATCTCAATCCTGGATTAGCAGACATCGACGCAACCTTCAGCAGTTCTTATCCAAACTGGCACTTTGGAACTGGCAGCAGCACACCAGGCAACAAGATCAGTTTCGCATCGGTAGTGCTGCATGAGCTGGGTCATGGTCTTGGTTTCTTGGGCTCAATGAGGTATAACGATAGCTCCGGTTCTGGTAGTTGCGCTGGACCAGTTGGTCGCGGCTGCTACGGCTATGATGGCTATCCCATGATCTATGATCTCTATACCGAGAACGGTGGTGGAACGCCGCTTCTAAATTTTGCGAATAATTCAGCTGACTTGGGCAACCAGCTGACCAGCAACAATCTTTATTTTGATAGTCCTGGCGGTAACTTTGCAAATGGTGGCGGTCGGGTGCAGATCTACGCCCCTTCAACCTGGAACCAGGGTTCAAGTTATTCTCATTTGGGCGAAAGTTTCAACTCCACTGCTCACGCATTGATGACTTACAGCATCTCATTGGGGGAAACCATCCACAATCCGGGTTCGGTGACCCTGTGCATGTTCGCCGAGATGGGCTGGACAGTCGGACAAAATTGTGGAGCCACTGCCATCAGTGGACTGGCTGCCTCCAATGACGGGCCCACAGTGTTAGGAAATCAAACCCAGCTCACAGCAACCATTACGACAGGCAGCGATGTAACCTATGGATGGGATTTTGGCGACGGCAGCATCGGCAGCGGAGCGGTCGTCTCGCACCAGTATGCCAGCCCTGGTATCTATACAGCTGAAGTGACCGCTACGAATTCAGTCAACTCGGATTCCACCACTACTACGGTATATGTGGATCAAGCTATCAGCGATCTGGTCGCCTCCAATGATGGGCCAACGGTTTTAGGTAACCCTTCTCAGTTAAGCGCCGAGATCACCTCCGGCAGCAATGTGATTTATGACTGGAACTTTGGGGATGGCAGCAGCGGCAGCGGAGCGGTGATCTCACACCAGTACACCAGCCCTGGAACATATTCCGCTGAGGTCACCGCAACAAACTCGGTCAGTTCTGATACCAAGATCACCACTGTGTATGTTGATGAGTTGATCTCCGGGTTGTCTGCGGCGAATGATGGGCCCACAGTTTTAGGAGAATTCACTGAGCTTACTGCCTCGATCACCACTGGCAGCAATGTGACCTACCAGTGGGATTTCGGTGATGGCACAAATGACAGTGGATCGGTGGTTTCACACCAATATGCCAGCCCAGGTACATTCACGGCTGAAGTAACGGCGACAAACTCACTCGGACAAGTAACATCAACCACTCAGGTCCAGGTGAACGAGTCATTCATCGCCATCAGTGGACTGTCGGCTGCCAATGATGGACCAACAATTCTAGGAAATACAACCCGGTTGAGCGCGACGATTGCGACCGGGAATGGTGTGACTTATGAATGGGATTTCGGGGACGGCACCAATGGTACCGGGCAGATAACTTTTCATAAGTATGCAGCTGCGGGTACTTTCACCGCTGAAGTCACCGCGACGAACTCGCTCGGACAAGAAACTGCGACCACCCTGGTCGAGGTTTTAGAGATCACCAGCAGGGTCTTTATGCCGATGCTGGTGAAACCATAAGGGGACAGGATTGTAAATTAACCCGATGAACAAGTATTTTTTTATCCATCAATGATATTGTCATTCTGAACGAGCGAAGCGAGTGAAGAATCCCAATAGCTTAGGTTAGCTGAAGTCTCAGGGCTACTTCGGCGTAGTTTATCATGAGCCTGACGAAGGATTTCACGGAGCCTCAGCATGACGATTCTTTACGTTAATCGAAATTTGCACGTGTTGTTAATTCTTGGTGGGAAACTTACTCTGACTGCCTTCGAGTTTGACCGAGATAGGCTGGGCGGGACGGACGCCGCCCGGAGCGAACCAGAGGAGTTCTATGACAACTACCAGGTATTGATGAAAAGCTCCACAATAAAAAAAACCTTCAATTCACAATTCAATCAAAATATTCATCTCGTAAAAATCATACATTTCGTTTCTCATCCCGCCCCATACTTATCCCACTGAGCAGGTTTGGCTGAGTCTCCGGAATCCTCAATCACTTGAGAGGCGACATGAAGGATGTGATTATGATTCTACAGTTGTTCCATTCCTGTTCGCGATGACCTCCACCAGGCCCGCACTGATTACCAGGACGGCGCCAATGGCCTGCCGTACACCAAATGGTTCTCCTGCCAGTAGGGCCGCGCTGCCAATGCCCACCACGGCCTCGATCTGCAGCAGGATACCCAATCGACCAGGATCGACATGACGCGAGCCCCAATAGATCCCCCACATTACTGGGATCAGAAATCCAGCCGCGATCAGCACGAGCCAGGGGACGAGCGTGATCAATAGATCGAGGGAGGGAGGTTGCCCGAGTACAGCCAGGGGGAGTAAGGCGAGTCCCAGAGCAGCCAATGAACCATAAAGGAAGAATGCGAGTATCTGCTCAAACACCGATGTCTCGGGTGCCTGGCGCACCCGCATGGCTCCGTAAGCGAACAGGATTCCTGAAAGCAAGGCCATCAGATCACCCAAGTTAATGGATGACGAGAAAGAGCCGCCCACGCCCAAAATGATGAGCAT
>JBFFEL010000078.1:0-17827 GCA_041558875.1 Anaerolineales bacterium | reverse complement strand
TCAGTTTTTGGGTTGAGTAAGCCTTGAAGTACTTTCTGATATTCAGGGTCAACATCTGTTATTAGGAAGTGGGTATGATCGCTTTCAGTTCTCTGGATTGTTTTCACAATCCCATGCTTCTCGACATTATCGATAGTGAAGTTCTACCACCAAAGATATTATTGATCAACCAATTACATTAATACAGGCAAAGTGAGTAGTTACACAATAGAAATTATTCCAAGTCAAAAACATCCTTAATTTGCCAATTCTAGAACCATTATCAACTTGATTACATTAGGATTTTCTATTGACATTGACGTAACGTTAAGGTGTATGATTATAAATCGAGGTCGAGAGATGAACTACACCATCAAGGAAATCGCTGACCTGGCAGGTGTGACAACCCGAACGCTTCGCTATTATGACGAGATCGGGCTGTTAAATCCAGCTGTGATTGGAGATAACGGATACCGTTATTACGATCAAAAAAGCCTGATAAAGCTGCAGCAAATCTTATTTTTCCGAGAACTGGATGTGCCATTAAACGATATCCAGCTCATCGTGAGCCGTCCGGATTTCAACCTTCTGCAAGCATTGGAGGAACACCGCCTGTCGCTGCAAGAAAAGGCGCTCAGGTTGGAAAAATTGATTGAAACCATTGACAATACAATGGAAACGATAAAAGGAGGTAGAAGCATGATCGCAGAAGATTACTTCGCTGGATTTGACGAGACTCAATATCAGGCTGAAGCCAGGGAACGTTGGGGGAAAACCTCCAAGTATGCTGAGTCACAGAAAAAATGGGCCAGCTACTCAAAAGAAAAGAAGGAAGCGATAAAAACTGAGGGGAAGCGCTTGACTCGTCGCATGGTTAGCGAAAACCCAGCCGCATCACCCGATGACCCTGATGTACAGGCTGCTATTGGAGAGTACCTTGCTTATATCAACGAGTATTTTTACACCTGTGATGTTGCTTCCCTGCGTGGATTAGCTGATATGTGGGTTCAAGATCCTCGCTTTGCTGAAAATTACAACAATGTTCGACCCGGAGGTGCGGAATTTGTGAGGGAAGCGGTCCATATTTTTAGTGACAGGCATGAGTAAGAACGTTGGACAGGTTTTTGGATTACAATCATGGAAAAAGTATTTCATTGAGTAGTGGTCTACAAGAATCGTAACAAGCTTTTAGAGTTTGGTGGGCATATGGTAGCGGTTTTTCTACCGCTTTTCTTTAATCCATATGCCCGCCAGTCTATTGAAGAGGGTAAAGTCAACTTTTTCCTCTTAATAACATTCGGCATGTTAATTGTGGTAGTCGTCTCCATCTATCAAGAAATGGAGGCAACCAACGCCTGGCAGGATTGGAAATCCTTTGCCAAAGAAAAGCTAAAAAAGCTATCGGCAGACAACCCGCTGCTGCTTCCAGCAATAGTCTACGCTTCAATTTATATTCTGGCAGCAGTTACTTCAATCGATCCGATGACCAGCTGGTGGGGGAGCAGCACAAAACAGGGGACGTTAACTGTCCTCTACTCAATACTGTTCTTTATCCTTCTCACAACCGCCATTCAAAGCAAAGCCCAAATCGACAGATTAATATCGTCCCTGATCATCGGCAGCGTCCCAGCCAGTATCTACGGTTTAGTACAGTATTTTGGATTCGATCCCTTAGATTGGGTTTCAGGATCGATCTCTTCAGTCCATTCAACCCTGGGCTATTCCATCTTTTTTGGGGCTTACCTGGCAGTTATCATCCCCTTTACTTTCTCCCGAATTATTATGTGGCGAAGACAGACTTGGATCTACACCATCATCCTGGTATTACAAATATCCACTTTGTTCTTCACCTTAGCCAGGGGTGCCTGGTTGGGATTCCTGGTCGGATGTGTGCTGCTGCTATGCTTGCTGCTGCTTCGCTGGCAGAAGAAAGGGCTGTTGATTCTATCTGGATTCATCATCCTCATTGGGGGACTGTTGTTTCTCAGCTTGAACACAGGATGGCTAATCCAATTTACCGGGTCGAATAATCAAATATCCACCCAGCAAATAGCTCAAGCCCGCGCGGTTTCAAATTCCGAGAGATTGGAGATATGGCGGTACACGCTGCCGATCATCGCCAGGCGTCCTCTACTGGGATATGGTCCGGAGACTTATTTGACTGCATTCTGGTCACACTACCCGCTTGAAACAAATCCACACCTTCAGGATATTCATCCCTGGGATCCCCACAATTTGTTCCTGTATCACCTGACTGCTGTTGGAATCTTCGGCACCATGGCGCTTTTGTGGCTGCTGGTCCGATTTTATCGCCGGATGATTGTCGCATTGAGAAATCATGAGGAGCGGAATGACCAGTTATCGATCTCAGCAGTGATTGGTTCCCTGTCAGCGTATATCATCCTGGCGCAGTTCAATCCGATCGCGATCACATCCTTAGTGTTGTTCTGGTTTGTCCTGGCACTGGGTACTGCTCTTGCCAGGGATGATCGATATACCCTGATTTAATCACCCAAGGATAATCCTGGCTGGATTTTATAGAGACCGCTTTCAATCCTGATCAGTGGAAATACCCTTCTCCCTAAAGCCAGCCTCTGTTGACAATCAATATTTATTCTAGTAAAAAGGGGGGCAGGCAGTTCCAAACTCACCGGAGTGGAGCATGAATTATTCAAAGTTGGATGATGAAGTTCTCATCCACTTGATCGTGGCTGACAACGCAGATTCATTGAGCGAACTGTATGACAGGTACAACCGGCTGGTTTTCAGTTTGGCTTTGAATATCGTCGGCAATCCGGGAACAGCCGAGGAGATCACCCTGGATGTTTTCACGCAGATTTGGGAAAAAGCGGGTACCTACCAGCCCGAAAAGGCCAAGGTCAGCACCTGGATGACGACCATCACCCGCAACCGGTCAATTGATTTTCTCCGCCGCCGGAAATCCCGTCCAGAAAGGCTTAACATCGACTTGTTCCAACTTCCATCCGACCAGCTATCCCAGGATGAAAACCTGGAAGATAATGCACAAGCCGCATTGCAACGAGAGCGAGTCCGAGAAGCTGTCGCCCAGCTGCCAGAGGACCAACGCGAAGCCCTACAGCTGGCATATTTTAAAGGCTACACTCACCGCCAGATCGCCGATATTTTGGATCTACCCCTGGGAACGGTGAAGACCCGCATCCGCTTAGCGATGGGCAAACTGCGCAAAATATTAGTAGATTAAGAAACCATAGTAGATAAATCTCATCGGAGAAGGGATTCGTATATTATTAATGAGAACATCGAATGATTGATGATAAGCATGTCATAGATCATCTACCTGCGTACGCTTTGGGCAGCCTGGATGATGAGGAGGCAGTTCAAGTTTCTGATCACCTATCTGTATGCTCAGAATGCCGGTCAGAGCTGGAAACATATCAAACAGTTGCTGCCCAACTTGCGCTGGCTGGTGTTGAATCAAATCCACCGCCGAGCCTGAAAAACAATCTCTTTGATCAATTGCAAATTCCCCATCCGACAAAATCTCGAGATGAGGGCAAGGAACGCCGGTGGCTTGCCCCGCGTGTTTTAACGGTTTGGAGCCTGGTAAGCCTGTTGTTAATCCTGGCACTCGCTGTCGGCAGCATATTCATGTGGCAGCGCACCAATCAATTGGAACAATCAGCCAGACCAGGCGGCATGTACTCCTTCGCTCTCATCGGGACAGAAATCTTGCCCCAAGCTGCCGGGTATCTGATCGTCGGTGCGGACGGGCGCAATGGGGCTGTCATTGTAGATAAATTACCCCTACTGGATGCGGACAAGGAATACCAGCTTTGGCTAATCAGGGAGGGTGAATTCACCAGCGGGGCTTTATTGGCTGTTGATGAGATGGGGTATGGCGGGAGAAGGGTGTCCGCCCCCGATAATATTCTCACATACACAGCTGCCAGCATGACCATTGAACCTGCCGGTGGCAGCCCCAACCCTACCGGCGAGGTGGTCCTGGTTGGAACACTCACCAACCCTTGAGTTCATCTCATCAACACCATGTGCTAATTTCAACTGAATTGAAATAAAAGAGAAGCTCAGTACAATTCGTGGTATCTCCAATAAACAAATTGGAAAAATTTCGTTCTCAAGGACCTACTTGGCTTGCCCCCTATATGTCAGTAAAACGAGAGAAGGAACCTTGGCCAAAATGGTTGAAACTTAAACGCTATCGCATTGAGACTGTGATTGGACAGCTTGTAGAACGGTTTCATGCCAAGAAAGTCTGGGCAAGAAATGCCTGGCACCTAATCTCTCGTTGGTTTCGTTAGGTTCTAAGTCATACAATGGCTGTTTTTCTTGGTCAAAAGGTTTTTTTTATCCTATCTGAAATTCGCCGACTTGCTCCTTGATTAATACTTGCACATCGGGTTAACTGGCTCATTTATGTGCTATGCTTGCTGGCCTTTGATCAATTGCACCTGGTTCAAGGTGTTCATTCACGATACAATGAGACCGTTCAAGATGTCGTTCAAGGAGACACTCATGCAAGTTCGACTGTATGCGAGCCTCAGGCAAACCGTGGGAACAAAAGTAGTAGAGATACCGGTAAAGGATAACCAAACTGTTGGTGTTGTACTACACGATTTGGTGGATCGATACCCAGAGTTGAGCGAGGCAATTTGGTCTGCCGATGGTTCTCTGGCCGGACACGTGGCTGTGATCCTTAATGGCCGCGACATCCGGCACCTTGACAATGTGGATACGTCTATCACTAATGACGACACCCTAGACCTTTTTCCTCCGGTTGGTGGAGGAGTAAGCGAGTACACAGCACACTCGTGACTCTTAACGCACGCAGATTCTCTCACCAAGTGGAAGGTTGAATAGATTTTTCTTTCTACCTCGGGGCTACTTTTATATAGTTCAGGCGCCAATCAATTGAGATGGTTGATACATTGAGCACAGATGGTGAACTTTGATCTGATGAGACGTTGCGTCTTCAGCTATTTCCGCTTTCAAGTGGTTTGAACATAAAAAAACCGGCGGACCAAATAGCCCGCCGGCGAGCGTTTCTTGACTGGCAATCATCCGAATTATTTAAATGATCTCCAGTTCCATTAACTTACTTTCAGGTACGACACCGTCCTCCCAACCGCGTTCGGCATAGTACTCAACCAGCATCTCATCGAGCTCACACACGTGGCCTTCAGATCCAGGTCCATCTGAGGGCTCCGTCAAGAACCTCTCAGGCAGGTAATCAGATCCCTCACGGAAACCGACCAGGTTATTGTAATAACGTTCCAGGTTGAAAACGCGCTCACCGATCTTGAGTAAACCGTCGGCATCCATCGGGTTACCAGTGATGGCAGTATATTGCTCGGCGAATGTGTCCAGGTTCTCGGAGAATGTGGCGAACTTGCACACATCCAGGCAATCGGTCATGGTATGTACATTCTGGAATATTACTGTGAGTTTGCCTTTGCCTTCAACCGCCAACGGGTCGGTTACCCCGGTCGCGTTTAACACATTACCGACAACCTCAGCGGCGGGGGTGTAGCCCCGCAGGTGGCAAGCGCCCCGGTTTGAAGTGGCATAGCCGATGCCCATGCCTTTGATGCCACGTGGATCGTAGGCAGGGATAGACATGCCCTTGACAGACATTGATATCTCCGGCGCGCCCCATTTTTCAGCCGCTTTCGCCGGGGAGTTGGCGAGGTCTTCACCGATGCCTTCCCGGTAGGTGATCTTGCGGAGTATTTCTAGCATACCGTCGGAGTCACCCCAGTCCAATCCTCCGCCATCGAGCAAACCACGTTCTTTGGCTTCCATCGTGACTGACAATGCGTTGCCTGTCTCGATGGTGTCTAATCCAAAGTCATTGCATCCATCAATCAGAGCCGCTATCGCAGCAGCATCGCTCAGGTCACAGTTCGCACCTAGCGCCCAGGCTGATTCGTACTCAAAACTTTCCATGCGCAGACCAGCATGGGCTCCCTCAGTGATCTCTACCTCTTTCTTGCATGCTACCGGACAGGCATGGCAGGTCGGATTTCCTAAGAGAATGGTTTCCTCTATAGTCTCACCACTGATCTCCTCATGACGATCAAAGTAAGCAGATTGAGAGTTGCGGGTTGGCATGGCTCCGATAGCGTTGACCATATTCATCAATACATTGGTACCGTAGACCGAAAGACCACCCTTTTTGGGTGATGTTGTGAATTCCTCATCCTTCAGTTGCTCCAACGCATTGGCCTGGGCTCGCTTAAAACCATCCTTATCGAAGGGGCGGATTCGATTCGCGTGGACACCTTTCACTACCACCGCCTTGAGATTCTTCGATCCCATTACCGCGCCCGTGCCACCCCGGCCGGAAGCCCGGTCGTGTTCATTCATGATATTGGCGAAGGTCACCAGATTCTCGCCGGCCTGACCGATAGTTATCACCGACACATCTCTTTCGCCGTGTTTCTCCTGCATTGCATTGACAGTCACCTGGACGCCATTTCCCCAATAGTCGGAGGCATCGTGCAGGCTCAACTCGCCATCTTCAACGTAGGCGTAAACGGGTTTCTCACTTTTCCCTTTGAACACGATGCCGTCCAACCCCGCCCACTTGAGCCGCGCTCCAGACCAACCACCGTGGTGGGAGTCGACGATTGTGCCGGTGAGGGGTGATTTGGTGCAAACCGCAATACGACCGCTCAAGTTGACATCTGTGCCAGAGAGTGGTCCGTTCATCATGCATAAAATATTGTCTGGACTGAGAGGAGCTACCTGTGGTCCGTTGTCGAAGACATACTTTGCTCCCAATCCACGCCCACCAATGTATTTGCGGGCGTCCTCCTCATCAATAGTTTTATACTCGATCTGCCCGGAAGTGAGATCCACCCAGGCGACCTTGTTGCAGTAGCCGTTAAAATTCATGTTCAGCTCCTTTCAAACAAGAGATTACTCGTGTGGGGTCAGGGGTAAGTGAACGGATTCAACTTTTGTGGGTTTAACCTCCTTATTTAAGTTCGTAGGTGCGATAGGAAAAGAGTTTACACGCCTTATAGTCCAATTGATCTCCTCAAATACGCCATATCATAATGATTCCTTTTTTCCCCCAGGGTAATAGCAGGGCAAACAGCGTCAGATCAGGCATCCCCTATCCCCTAGAATTAACCGATTTTGGCACATGGATCGTAACTAGATCTGTTTTCTGATAGTATTGCAACTTGCCGGAAAAAGTGTGTCCCCGAGTGGATCATGATCACTCACAAAACTTCCAGATCTCGTGATGGAGGGCATCGCCAGCAGATTTCCCCGAGAGCGATCCACACAGATCAATATTAGGCTGAAGGTCGTTGTATATTTAGTATACATAATCACTGGGAAGAAGTCAATTTTTCTGCATTGGGGTACCATTCCCACAGACCACATTCTTAGGGGAATATAAATTTGTGTAAACAAAACAACTAACCCCCTGGTCAAGTCACCATGTATGATCAAGCCACCAAATCGGGTCCGGGCAGCGAATTCCGGATCGAAATGGATCGGATTGAAGTCCCCGCTGATCTTGGCGTATCTCTCGACGTGCTCGCTGATCAACGTGAGCGAGCGAGATGCTTTTTGCCCAACATCAAGGTTTACACCGCTTTATCAATCATATCTATCCATTCGTTTTTTCCAAAATTGCTGAAAGTGATTTAGACAATTTTGGAGGTAAGTCGAGTGAATCGTCGGTATTGAGATCCACCAATCCCCATTGATAGACCGCTTGCATAATGCTCTTCAAATCTGATTTCCGCTCAACGAGAACTGCGTTGGTTGCGCTGTCTGGAAGAACCTCGGTCGGGTAAGTTTCGACTCGCAGGTGATCCGCCCATAAACCTGGTTCTTGATATTTGACATGGATACGCCTGGGGATAGGTGACAAGCCTGAACTGAAAAACTTATCAGGCGACCAACCGAGTGAAGTCAGAAACTGCATAACAACCTCATCGCTACAGCGCAGCGCTTCAGCATTATTCAAGTGGACCAGGGAATCTAAATTCCCCCAATCAACGCTGCGTTGAATACTGAGACTCTCAGCAGGACTCTTTGCAAGTTTAGGAAAGCGTTGGGTGGGAAAGCTGCGCGGCTCATCAATCCTAAAATTCTCGATCAACTCCCCTGCGATGGATTTTGGGCGCAAGGTTTCTTCGGCTAGGCTGGCTACCTGCTGCATGCCCTGAGCAACGGCAACATCACTATCTTTAAGTCGCAGTTCGAATGCCCGTGTGCCGCGAACCTTGCGCCACTCAACCATCCAGATTGTGAATTCGAATTCGTCTTGATAGCGAAGCGGATGAAGGAAGCGAATATCTGTCTCAAGGATCACCCAAACCAATCCATGGGTATGGCTCTCCTTAAAACCCAAACCGTTCGCGGCGCCCCAATCATAGGCAGTCTCAACCAGGTATTCCATGTACTTTGAAGGTGGAACACGGTTTGTGGCGTCTACCTCAGACCAGCGAACACGAAATTGACGGGTGAATACTTTAGACATTTGGTGAATCTCCTGATATGCAACAACAACTTTTTTCATAACCAGGCAAGGAGATAAAAATCTAACAGAATCCTAACTCTGCGATTCTCATATAAATACTGGCAATGAAGCAAATGCTATTTGAATATTATAGACAAATTTTATCCAGTCGGAGGGGGAACCGACATTCGCCAATCGAGAGAGTCTATAACTATCAAATATATTTCGCTTAAGGTGCGCTTAAGCTTAGTTCCAGATAATCATAAAGACAAAACGAATACCCCTTTGCTACACTACCACCAACATTGGATTGAAAATGAGTATTGAAGGAGAATAATTAATGAAGAAGATATCTATCGGTGTGCTGGTGGCTGTGCTGCTCCTGTCAGGACTGAGCACCGTTACTGCTTTTGCTGCCGATGACCAGGCAATCTCGACTTCAACGAACGTCGGGCCTTATGAAGGCGTATATTCCGGGGTTTTATACGGAGATAACAACAGCAGTGCCCCGATCGCTCTGCAAATGACCCACCGGAATGGGGTGGTCAGCGGCAGGGTATATTTAGGGGAAGGTCTTTATGTTAACGCAGGTATGTGTGGAAAGACAAAAATTCCCCCGATGGTGCAATCTGCCAGCGGCAGAACACTTTCCAACAATCCAAACAAGCTGGTTATCAACACGTCATTAAATGTCAGCGGTTTTGATATTGGGGTCGATCTAACCAGCACAGTATCTGCGGATGGAAAAACGTTGAACGCCGGAACAAAGATCGATCTGCCCTGGATTTGCGGGCGCGATCCATCCTACAGCGGAACATTGTACAGAATTCAGTAACAAGTAGAAAAATAGCCCGATGAAATAAACGGGCTATTTTGTTTTAACCCATAATTTTTACTCACTGCCAAAGCTGATGCCCAACGCCCGCCCAACACGCACAATTTCCCCATCTGGAGGCACGGTGCGGATTTTATCGATCGCATCGACCAGCTCGACCGGCGCGATTCCGGAAAGGGTCAATGCAACCATCACCCCGTAATTCTCATCTGCGATCTGCTCAACCGCGCTGACGCCAAAACGGGTGCAAAGCTGGCGATCCCATGCTGAGGGACTGCCGCCGCGCTGTAAGTGTCCCAGCACCACCGCGCGAGTCTCTTTGCCGGTCCGGGCTTGAATCTCGTTGGCAATCACATGTCCAATGCCACCCAAGCGCGCCTCCCCTATCTCATCCGACGTCGAGGTCACATAGTCGCCTTCCTTTTGACGAGCTCCCTCCGCGACAATGATAATGGTGAAGTGCTTGTCATAACCCTCCCGTTCTTCAATTCTGGCGATGATGGAGGGGTAATCGAAGGGGATTTCAGGAATCAGAATCACATCCGCACCACCTGCCAGGCCAGCTGCAGCTGCGATCCACCCCGCATAACGTCCCATCACCTCCAAAACCATCACCCGGTCATGGCTCTCTGCCGTGGTGTGCAGTCGGTCAAGGGCATCAACCGCGCAGTTGACCGCGGTCTCGAAGCCGAAGGTCATGATGGTTGCATCCAGATCGTTATCGATCGTCTTGGGGATACCGACCACCGGCATTCCGGTTTCGAAGAGCTGCTGGGCGATGGTCAGCGAACCGTCGCCACCGATGCATACCAGAGCCCGCAAGCCGAGCTCCTTGAAATTAGCGTATGCCTCCACCAGAATCTCTTGCGGCACCCTCCTAACCTTACCATGGCCTACCTTGGCAGAAAAACGCCCCCGGTTGCTGGTGCCCAGGATGGTACCGCCCCGGAATAAGAGGCTGTCCATCTCTCGGTAATCCAGGGAGCGGTATTGGACCGGATTCAGCATACCTTCGTAACCGCCATGAAAACCAATCGTCTCCCAGCCGCGCCGGGTGGCAGCTTTAACAACTGCCCGGATGACTGTGTTCAGACCGGGAGAATCACCACCTCCTGTCACAATACCAATGCGATCTGTCATATCGGAATCCTCCAGAAGCTTACTGTTGGGGTTAAATTCACCACAGAAATTTACGGTTTGCCCGATCAAGCTTCAAATATCTTCCGGGTGATTATACTGCGCGCAATCCACGAAATATATCTATATATTTAATTTGAGATAATTTCCTGAATTTGGAAAATATCCCTGTTTATCCTTGTCGATTATCTTGATGGATGGTGGGATTTAAACCAGGTTATAAATTTTATGCTCTCTTGATCGATTGGGTTACACGTCACCCACAGGACGCTCAATGCACTGTCGGGGCGTCTCCCGGCCAGAATAAACTTGCAGCTGGCCAACCTTTTCATCCCTGAACCACACTTCATAGTCATAGGGGATTAATGGTCCCAGGTTGAATGAAACTGTGCCGCCGCCAGCACAATTATCTACACAGGGAAAGGGAAATCGCGAAGTCGCTTCCAACACAAATTGAGTTTCGAACTGGATTTTATATTCCCGCACATCAACGATGGCGGTGCCTGCCCTGAGCTTGGGGTGTGTACAGTAGGTTGGGAAGCAGCCGCTTGGAGAGACTGCTGCATACATCCCACCTGCATCAGGCCAGAAACAGATCTGCTGAAAATCCTCGATAATGCCGCTTGGTTCAGGTCGTTTCACAAGGATAAAGGTCCTCACGAAAAATGATCCTACTGCAAAGACCAACATACCCAGGATAAAAACCAAGATGCTCTTCCACCAATTTTTGGTCATAATATAACTCCCCTTATGAATGAACCTCTAGCGGATCAATCGATATACACGATCATTCTAAAATCATATGCAGAACAAAAAATCGTATCACCCCTTTATCTGCCAAGACTAGGGCAGGTAAATCGGCAGTTCCAAAACCCGAAATTTTCCCGTGCATTCCAATCTGGTGGTGTAGATGAACTCATTCTGGCGACTAATGTTCTCATGGCTATTTTCGCAGCAGGGTGCCTGGATGAACAATGAATTATCATCATTCATAAACTCAACTGCAAAGACAAATTCTGCCGGTGAGGGTTGGTCGATTAAGGTTGCATTGCGGATTTCGAGGCATTGCGCCCCATTGATCGTGCAGGCATTTTGAAACAGAGCAGCATGATCTTCAGGGTCAATACCGGGATTTTGATCCTGCATAACGCGGTACGAACCTCTATAGAGATCTGCAGCCAGTTCATACTCCCCAGCATGCAGGTATGAAAAGAAATCAATTAAAGCCTTCCGAGCAGCTACCACATCCATATCTGTCGGGGTTCTGCGAGAAGTATCGTAGGAGGATATACAATCCTTGATTTTTGCTTGATTTTGAATAAAATCCCGAACGGCATGATCGGCTAACCCAAATTCAATGACCTCTTCAGCAAAAGCGGCGACTTTAGAGAGGTCGCGCTTGAATTGGCTGATGCTCAACTCACCACCGGGGATGGCGATAATAAACAAATTTCCCTCCGTAAGATCGAAGGATTGATCGTTGATAGAGAAATCTGCCGTTTCTCCATCTGATGTCTTTAAATACCACTCAAATCGATGTCCATCTACTGAGATTGCGTGGCATTTCATAGAAAATCTGGTGTGGTCCGTCGAACTTTCACAGCCAGAGGATTTGATGCCGTCATGCCAAATCATCAAAACCAGAGACTCTTCCCAACGGTAAAACTCATAACCTGTTTGAAGGTAAATTCCAGGGATGGTCTCCGGAGTTGCTGGTGGGTCGTTTACACATGCAGATATGAGAATCACCAAGTGAACAATAAGGAATGATCGAATTCCCAGGGTCAAGGGTTTTTTCATTGCAAACCCATCAGCAGTACTATTGAAATACTGATGGCCAGGGTAATCCCCATAGTTGCAGCGATAATTCCCCTTAGCAATATGCTTTTCCGGGAAGTGTACATCAATATCGCAAGTCCAATTACCGAGCAGATCAGCATTAAGATTGCATCGCCAACGGCTATAAGGATGAGCAGCAATGACGCTGCTATCGCAGCCAATTTAATATCTCTCGGATTATTATCCATTTTCCTTTCCTTTATGTGTTCCTCGGTTCCTACCGGGTATAGACATCCAATTAACCCGATTCATCAATTGCTACGAATAATCAGGATTTTGACCTTCGGTTCAATTTTGGGGGCTATTCTGGAGGGATAACAATTTCTCCAGGATTTCCTGAGGGGGTATCTTGAACATTTTTAGACCTAAAAATGCCTTTCCGTCATCCTGCTCGATAAACAGATAACCAAACGGATTCTGATATCGCAATATCATCTGATCCTGATCGACTTCAATGACTCGAACACCCACGTGAGACCCATCTTCCGAATAAACTCCCAAATGGCCATAATAGCCAATATCAGCTTCGACAATAAATTCTTCCTGGTATGCCGTCGAAAACATCCCGATCCGGGATTGTTGAACGTCGGATCCAAAGCTGTAAGTGTAGAAGAGTTCTGCCTGTCCGTTCTGATCGATGTCCGCCACCACCAAAGAGGTGAGACCCTGACCGCCTTGTGCAGTTCCAAGCTGGATGACATTGGACCCCCAGATCAGGAACGACTCGTTAATGAATTTCCAATCGAGAACCTTGAAAACTTGCGCTTGCAGCGCTCTCCACAGCTGATCAACGTGCAGCTCTTCGACTGGGAGGATGGGTTCGATTCCCAGGTCCAATCCCTTCTCCCGCAGGTAAGATTCGATCATTTCCTCGGCCTCATCGGGCGTACGAAGTTGGGAATACCCATCTCCATTAATTGATTCAACGAGTTCTAAAAAAACCTCGTTGGAGGGGATTTCCACCGGACCTAATTCTTCCATCGTGCTTGCCATTTCATCCTCTGTTCTGGCGATGTGTGAGATGCCGGGAGAGATGAATTTGATCCGATACTGCCCAACTTCAGAGAAGTCAAATGAATTTGCCAGATTAACCACAGCTGATACTGTCTCGCCAGGATATAACAAGATATATTGTTCTGCCGACGGGGGCATTCTGGAAGCAAGGATGCCTTCATAAGGCAAAGTTTGCCCGTCATGCTTTACCCGAAATATCTCCCCAGCAATGCCTTCCAGTGGTGTGTACCATTCGAGGACATACAGCGGTTCATCTGAGACATTCTTCAAGACAAATTTCAGATTGATGCTTTCACCGATAGGAAGACGTTCAGGGATTTCAAGATGAGCGGTAAGCCCAGATTTTGAGGCTAGTGTGCCTTGGGCAGGATCCCCAGCCTCATCGATGAGTTCGAGAGATTCAACAATCAACTTGGCTTCGGCCATGAGTTCTTCTGAAAGATCAATTTCACTGTAGTTGGCAGTTTCCAAATCTGCTAATTCGATCGCAAACGACAAATCGTCAATTTCAATCTGGCCTGTGCCTCCATAAAAGACGGCTTTGTTTTTACATTCATATTGGAGCACCTCAGCCGGAATCACATCACCCATAATTCGGACCTTGTCACTATAGATTAACTCTCCAGCCGATATACCGGTACGGTCGGGCGCAATCCACTCACCGATCCATCTGTATCGAATTCCCAACCTGTTGGGACCTTTCCTAAGGACAACAGTGTGATCTTCTTCAGACAAGATCCAGGATTCCGGGTAAGAGATCTCAAACCCGTAATCTCGGTTGGTATAAGTAAGCCACTCCGGCTTCGGTGTGGTTTTAATCCCCGTCCCATTGGAAATAATTTCAACTTCACCCGACTCATCCCCCCCAAAACCAGTAGGCTGCCAATCCAAGATTTCTGTGTATGAACCTTCGCACCCTATCAGCCCAAACGCGATCAGGAGCAGAATTATTACCCGTAGGTAAGTTTTTCTTGGATATTTATCGGTAATCATTTGGTCCTTCCTTTGAATTACTCTTTCTATATACATGTGATTATATTCACGCAGTATAAAGACGATTTGTTACTGCTTCGTGTTCCCATCGTTACTAACTTCTCATACTGTGTTACAGATTAGGAACATTTACAGAAATTTCCTCCCTGCTTTCTAAAAACCAGGTTACGTCAATTTACGACAATATGTTGACTAAACGACAGATTGTTGTTAAAATAAACATACAAAATTTATTTGCAATTGTCAAGTATGAATCTAGATGCCATGTCGTTAATACGACAGAAAGGACGGAAATGTCGACAAAAGGGAATAGAATCGATCCTCGCGTCAGGCGAACGCGGCAGCTGCTCCGCCAGGCATTGATGGATCTGATTCCTAAAAAAGGCTACAACGCAATCACCGTTCAGGATATAACCGACCGGGCAACTTTGAACCGGGCAACTTTTTATTTGCATTATCGCGACAAAGACGATCTACTTTATAAAGGCATGCTAGAGGTTCTGGATGAATTGACAACCTCGAATCCCCTTTTAGTAGCGGAAGCAGGTAAACTCTCCGTAGAAGAAACTTGGAAAACAATTGAACGTGAATTAATCCATGTCGCCAACAATCTAAGTTTTTATCAGGCCATGTTGGGAGAGAATGGAGTCTGGGGATTTGCACACATGCTGCACGATTACATTTATGAAAACACTGAACAACGCCTCATTTCCATATTTGGTGACCTCCCCAAAGGGCCGGTGCCAATCGAAATCGTGCTGGCTTATATTGCTTTTGCGTACGTTGGCATTATCCAATGGTGGGTAGAAGAAGATATGCCCTACTCTGTGGAGGAAATGGCAGATAACCTGGTGAAACTTTATGCCCTCGGTATTTACAAAGCCATCGGGCTTGAAGCCGACATCAACGGAATGAGGAGAGATTGAGGGGATTTCTTAAATTATTCCCTATGGGACTTAATTTCATAGACGATAGTTCAACAGAATGATATTCATTATCAGTGAATATTTCAGGGAAGTTCCTTGGTGGGCGATTTGATTATGGATGTATAATGTAAACATTATCTTATTAAACTAAATCTGAGAGGAGCAAACAATGATCGTTGTCCGTTTTGTTTTTCAAACCGAATGGGGAAAAGCAGATGCTGTGGTCGAAGATTTCAAGCAGAGTGCAGATCAGATGAGGAGCCTGGCAGGACCCAATGCCAAAATGCGCATTCTAACTGACTTGAGTGGTCCCTTTCATACCGTAGTACAGGAGCTTGAACTGGAGAGCCTGGCAGCCTGGGAAGAGCTGCGGGCGAAGATCTTTGCCGCACCTGAATTTCAAGAATCCCAAGAAAGGCAGGAAATACGTTTCGAAGCGGGGCGCACGGAGTTCTATACCCTCGAGGCGACCTTCTAAACCTGCCAACCCAACTGTTCTAGTCCAATTCCAATCAGAGCACCGTTTGAGGCAAATCTCATGCGGTGCTTTGTTTTTCTAAATAGGCTATTAATTTGACTCCGAATCCGGAATTTGTATAATAGAAACAACCGGGGAGGTGCTCCGTTAAGCATATTGAAACCAGCTTGATATCACAAAGATGAGAAAGACCGCTTTATTAATTTTCATAATCTTTTTTGTTGCTGCCTGTTCAACCACGGTTCCCAATCAGGTTGAGGAAGTTAATGTTCAGGAAATTGAGCAGGTTGATCAAAATGACTCATTGCTTGAGAATGCTCCAACCCAGATCGAAGCGGTGAAAATCGAGCCCACCCCCACTGAAATTAATATACCGGCTGAGATTATTGAAACCATTCCGCCACCTCAAGATACCTCCGGCCCTGATTGCTATGGATCCGAACCGCACGAGATCGGTTTAGGGATTGCGGAAAGTTTTCCCGAGACGACCTACGAGCAAGTAATGACCTGGTTTTGCAACGGCGCAGAATTTGAGGACATCCTGGTGGCGTTGCAAACCGAAAAATTAACCGACTTTCCCGCCGGTGAAATGCTTTTCATGCTGGCGGATGATTGGACCTGGGATGAAATCTGGCAAGTTGTTGGCTTTATAGAAGAATGAACAAGTGAACCTCGGAGGGATAAAATGAAAAAGATCTCTTTTATTTCCATATTGGTGATCATACTTTTCATTGCGATATTCGGCTTAGCATCCGCCCAATCCAGGATGGGAAATGTGAAAGGACAGGTGATAGGCTACGAAGCTGAAGGAGGCCAGATCACGCTCTTGACAAAGAAAGGTGAAGAAGTTGTGGTTCAAGCTCCCGAGGATTTTGTTTTTTCTTCGTTCGATGGTGAAACTTATCTGCATGTTAAGGGTCGGTTTAATGAAGATGGCATTATCGTTGCTGACTGGATTAAAGAGAGCAAAGGCCGTGACGATGATGGCGAAGGAGGGAAAGCTGACAGCGCATATTGCGCTGGACGCAAGGATAAACTGCATCCATTGGCTGCAGGGATAGAAGAAATCTATGGGTATCCTGCTGAGGAAACGATGGCATACTTCTGCAAGGGATTTGGATTTGGCCAGATCATGCTTGCACTACAGACCAAAAAGATGAAAGGCCTGGAGGTTTCGGAGCTTTTTGAAAGCCGTAAGTCTGGGTTGGGTTGGGGCCAGATTTGGAAGGAACATGGGCTGGTTGGCAAGCCTGGCGAAGCGAGCAGCCCCCCGGGTCACCTGAAGAAACCGGATTACGCTGGTCCAAAAGAAGGAAAGGGACAAAATAAACCATAAACCTGACCTTTTGAAAAAAATCATCGTACCGAAGCCCCAATTTCCAAAACCGGGGCTTCTTTTTTTACGATCGGATTGATCCATTTTGTGGCTATAATGATGCTAATTCTTTCCAGAAATACAAGAGGATCTGTCATCCTGCGTTTTCAATCCTGATCTCCTTTCCAATGGTCGCGAAGAATTTTCCAGAGGAGGCCAAGTTGAAAGAAGGGCTTGAGGCAAATCGAAAGATCTGCCAGAAACAACAAACAGAGCTGCGCCACAAACTGCTCAGCGCGAATGATTACCAAGAAGCCTGCCAGCTGTTCTTCAAACAACATGCCATGCTCCATTCAGAAAAAATGTCCGGGGCAGGACTCTTTTCCCTTGAAGATGAAGTGTTTGAAGATCTGAGTGTTGAGAAAGCCCGGCGAATACCGCGCGGCAGCGAGCACTCGATCGTTTGGAATATCTGGCACATCGCTCGCATTGAAGACGTGACCATGAATGTGCTGGTTGCAGGAACACCTCAAGTCATCGATCGGGACAACTGGCAGGCACGAATGAATGTTGGGGTGTATGACACGGGAAATTCGTTGAGTATTGAGCAGATCAGGGAACTCAACAACCGGATCGACATCCCCGGGCTGCGGGCATACCGGGCAGCTGTTGGAAGCAGGACGAGGGAAATTGTAAAGAAGTCGGGAACACCAGCCGTGGCGTACCAATTCGTGTGAACAAAGCTATCTTCGAAAACGACGCGGTGATCGGCACGGGTTTCATCGAACCCTCCTATCTCTCGGGGTTTTCCGGGGGAAGGAAGCTTCTC
>JBFFEL010000077.1:0-17951 GCA_041558875.1 Anaerolineales bacterium | reverse complement strand
GGGCATCCAAAGTATGAGGTTACAGAGGGTGAGGTAGTTTTTAAAGGCATGAATATCCTGGAATTGGACCCAGATGAAAGGGCAAGATTAGGCCTGTTCCTGGCATTTCAATATCCAGTGGCTATTCCGGGAGTCAGCGTGGCAAATTTCTTGCGAACTGCAATTAATTCCAGAAGAAAAGCAGATAACCCCGAAGATAAAGGGATACCCATTCCGCAATTTCGCACGATGCTGAAAGAGAAAATGGATTTGCTAAAAATGGATCACGAATTTGCAGGTCGATATCTGAACGAAGGCTTTTCTGGTGGTGAAAAAAAGAGAGCTGAGATTTTACAAATGGCAGCTCTCCAGCCAGAAATTGCTATTCTTGACGAAACTGATTCAGGCCTGGATATCGATGCCTTGCGGATCGTGTCCGATGGGGTGAATGCTTTACGAAGCGATAATTTGGGCGTGTTGGTGATCACGCATTACCAGAGGATTCTCAACTATATAAAACCGGATTTCGTCCATATCATGCTTGACGGTCAAATTGCAGAATCTGGTGGTCCTGATCTGGCATTGGTGCTTGAGGAACAGGGTTACGATTGGGTGCGCGAGAAGAGCAATCCTGTCTCAGCTTAATTTAGCGGTTGATATTTGGTATTACCTCGGAGGTAGTTTATGAGTTCAGATGCGCAGATTCTAGAGGGAGTTGGCGATTATAAATGGGGATTTCGGGATCCGGAGAACCTTGTTTTTAAAGCACGAAAGGGTCTCAATCGTGAAGTTGTTGAACAAATCTCTTTGATGAAAGGCGAGCCAGAATGGATGTTGGAATTCAGGCTCAAAGGCTTGGAGCATTTCAACAAACGACCGATGCCAACCTGGGGAGGAGATTTAGGCCAACTTGATTTGGATGAGATTTATTTCTACGCCAAACCTGCAGATGAAGAGGGCAAGACCTGGGATGATGTACCCGATACGATCAAAGATACATTTGAACGTTTAGGCATACCGGAAGCGGAGCAGAAATTTCTATCTGGAGTAGGTGCTCAATATGAATCTGAGATGGTTTATCATAGTATTCAGGAGCATTTGGAGAGCCAGGGTGTGATTTTTATCAGTATTGAAAATGGACTCCGGGAATACCCCGATTTGTTCCGGGAATACTTCGGGAAAGTTATCCCCATCGAAGATAATAAATTTGCAGCATTGAACAGTGCGGTTTGGTCAGGTGGTTCATTTGTTTATGTGCCACCAGGTGTGAAGGTCGATCTTCCGATGCAGGCTTACTTCAGAATTAATACCGCAGAACTCGGACAGTTTGAGCGCACATTGATCATCATTGATGAGGGCGCCCAGGCTCATTATGTTGAGGGATGCACTGCCCCGATTTACTCGACGGACTCATTCCATAGTGGTGTGATTGAGATTGTGGTAAAGAAAGGCGGACGGATGCGATACACGACCATCCAAAACTGGTCGACAAATATGTACAATTTGGTTACCCAACGGGCATTGGTACACGAAAATGCAACTATGGAATGGGTGGATGCCAATTTGGGGTCGAAACTGACTATGAAGTATCCTTCCTGTTACCTGCTCGGAGAAAATGCTCATGGCGAGATCCTGTCTATGGCCTTTGCGGGAACCGGGCAGCACCAGGATACTGGAGGGAAGGTTCTTCATTTCGCTCCGAATACCAGCAGCAAAATTACTTCGAAATCGATTAGCAAAGGAATGGGTCGGGCTTCATATCGCGGTCTGCTAAAAGTGCACAAAGGTGCAGGCAACGTTAAATCAAACGTTGTATGTGATGCACTTCTCCTTGACGAGGAATCGCGCTCCGACACATACCCGTATATTGAAATTGATGAGGATGATGTCACTATCGGTCATGAAGCCTCTGTATCGAAAGTTGGTGAAGAGCAGCTATTCTATTTGATGAGCCGGGGATTGAGTGAGGAAGAAGCCACTTCGATGGTTGTTTCAGGCTTTATCGAGCCCCTGGTAAAGGAACTACCGATGGAGTACGCCGTCGAAATGAACCGGTTAATCCAACTTCAAATGGAAGGTTCGATAGGCTGATTTACAAGGAATACTATCAATATGGCACGAACTGTTGTTACCACGACACGAAAAAAATCAGGAAAAAGGGCGAAGGAATTCAACTTCACCAAAGAAATGATCCCTATTTATGATGTTTCTACGGATTTCGTTCGGAACTATAGAGAGAATGCCTGGAAAGCTTATCAAGAGCTGGCAATGCCGACAACAAATGATGAGCCATGGCGGCGAACGGATCTCCGCAAGTTGAAAGCAAGTTCTTTTCGCTTGCCGGCCAATGGTGACCGGAGCGGTTATCAAGAAGTTCCAAAGGAGCTTCTTGAACCATTGGTAAGTGATAAGCATGCAGGACAGATCATTATCACTCCTGAAGGAGCTGAAACAAGCACCGACCAATTATTAACCGAGCTTGGTGTAATCTTTTCTGATCTGAAGACTGCTGAAAAAGAGAATCCAGAGATTCTCCAAAAAATCCTGGGTAAGGTGGTCAAATCAGATGAAGGTAAATTTGCAGCCTTAAGCGGTGCGTTCGCAGAGGATGGAATCCTTGTATACGTCCCAAGGAATGTGAGGGTTGAACAACCTTTGCACAGTATCCTTTGGGGACCGGGAATTGATGTGGCGTATTTCTCCCATATCTTAATTTGGTTGGAAGAAGGTGCATCATTAACTTACGTGCATGAGGCAGCTTCGAATGATGAACCACAAGGCCAAACTCTGCATGCAGGTTTGATTGAAATCAATGTTGAATCTGGTGCAGATTTGAGGTTTGTCGAACTCCAATCATGGGGTGAACACGTCTGGAATTTCACTCACAAAAGAGCGCTTGTAGGAAAGGATGCAAATATCGATTGGGTTTTTGCTGCAGTCGGCAGTCATCTGACGAAGGACTTTTCCGATTTAGATTTAGTTGGTGAAGGTGCTGTAGGCAGGATGTCAGGCTTTTATTTCACTGATAAGAATCAACATCTAGACCATGATACCCAACAGAACCATTTTGCTCCCAACACAACCAGTGATTTATTGTTCAAGGGTGCGTTGATGGAAGAGAGCCGGTCAGTGTGGCAAGGCATGATTTATGTGGCCCCAGGAGCTCAGAAAACGGATGGCTACCAGGCAAATCGCAACCTGGTCTTGAGCCGCCAAGCACGGGCTGATTCGATCCCTGGATTGGAGATCATGGCCGATGATGTGCGTTGTACCCATGGAGCGACCGTGGGGAAAATTGATCCGGATGAGTTATTCTATTTACGCAGCCGGGGAATCGCTCTCCCAGAAGCTGAGCGATTGGTTGTAGAAGGATTTTTTGAACCGATCATGCAGCGCATCCCATTTGATGGAGTAAAGAATCGGTTAAACCAGGCAATAAACAGAAAGATGGCCCAAAACTAGGAAATTGCTATAGTAAGGCTGGATGTTTTAATCAACGTCAATAAGTAAATTTATGTAATTCTTCAGTCAATTGGGAAAGGATTGGAGAATAAATCTTTAAGGAGAACAGCGGAAACTAATAGGAGGCGGCATTGTCGGATATTTATTTTACAAGTGCTCCAAACCAAAAAGAAGCATACAAGGTTGGAGATCGGGTAGAGGTATATTGCGACCATGAAGACAAGGATGGAAATCGTATTCGTGATTGGCTGGCTGGTACTGTTGTCCAAGTTGATCCAAAAATGATTGCAGTCCAATTTGAGGAAAATGTTTATTTGACCGATGGTTGGATGGTACCCGATCATGTTTTGTGGTGTCCAAAAATCTCAAGTAATGTTAGGTTGTACCAGCGGAAGAAAAAGCGTTCGCGACCCAGATCGAAATAGATGCTATCCATGGAATCGATAAAACCAGCAGATGTTCTCGATATTGAACGAATCCAGGCTGATTTCCCAATTCTCTCCCGGGAAGTAAAACCTGGCGTCCCGGTAATTTATCTGGATTCCACTGCCACTGCTCAAAAACCAATCAAGGTGCTCGCCGCGATGGACGATTATTATCGATTGTCAAATGCGAATATTCATCGTGGAATTCATTTTTTGGCTGAAGAAGCGACTGCTCTTTATGAAGATGCTCGCAAGGTAATTGCCAGATTTATTAACGCACCTTCTGCACGACAGATAATATTTACCCGCAATACGACAGAATCGATTAATCTTGTTGCCCAAGCTTGGGGACGGTCAAATTTGGAAGCGGGTGATGTAGTCATCTTGACCGAGATGGAGCATCATTCGAACCTGGTACCTTGGCAGATACTGGCTGCCGAACGCAATATTAAGCTTGAATTTATCCCAGTTGATGATCGTGGTTTGCTTGATTTGGACAAGTATCATCATCTGCTCGATCTGGAACCGAAGTTAGTGGCGTTTACCCAAATGTCTAATGTATTAGGGACGATTAATCCAGCGGCAGAGATGATCCAGAGCGCGCATGATGCTGGGGCACTCACTTTAATCGATGCTGCTCAATCCGTCCCTCATTTCCCAGTAGATGTCCAGGAATTAGATGCAGATTTTCTCGTATTCTCTGGGCATAAGATGTGTGGGCCGACAGGTGTCGGAGTTCTCTACGGTAAGAAAGATCTTCTTGAAGATATGCCTCCATTTCTTGGTGGTGGGGATATGATAAAAAAGGTGGAGCTGCGCAATTTCATCCCGAATTCACTCCCACACAAATTTGAGGCTGGGACACCAGCCATTGCGGAAGCGATTGGCCTGGGTGCAGCAGTTGAATATTTGGATGAAGTGGGGCTGGATAGAATCGCTGCCCAAGAACGTGTAGTCGTTGATTATGCACTAGAGCGCCTGAGTGAAGTCCCTGGAGTGTCAGTTTATGGACCGGAAGCAAAAGACCGGGGAGGTGTTACAGCGTTCAATCTAGATGGGGTGCATGCTCATGATGTAGCTCAGATCCTGGATAGTGATGGGATCGCAGTCCGGGCTGGGCATCATTGTGCAATGCCTCTGCATGATAAATTACAAATACCTGCTTCCACACGGGCCAGTTATTACTTATATAACTCTATCAGTGAGGTTGACAAATTAATTGAATCTATCTATCGGGTTAAGAAGATTTTCCGGTCTTAAATAATGAAAAAGCTGATCAATTATGGATGACTTCTATCGTGAAATAATTATTGATCGTTATCAGAACCCTCATCATCGAGGAGAATTGGATCCACACGATATCACCTTTGAGGATTCGAATCCACTTTGTGGTGACGAGATCCGGATCGATGTGAGGGTAAATGGCGATAATCGAGTTGAAGATGCGAAATTCAGTGGTCGTGGCTGCGCCATTTCACAAGCTTCAGCTGATCTTCTGCTTGAATATATTCAAGGAAAATCTCTAGAGGAGGTAAAATCCCTCTCTAAAGAGGATGTATTGGAATTACTGGGGATCGAGCTAGGTCCGGTGCGGCTTAAATGTGCGTTGCTTTCACTGAAAGTGCTAAAAGCAGGCGCATACGGTTTGGTTGAAGCCAGTGACGAACTGGTTGAGTGATCATGTACAACTATAATGAGATTTCTGCTGACTCTGTCGAATACATCACGGTTGCCAAGGTTGATGATCTCGACAATGGCGATCGGCTGTTTGTGGAAATCAATGACCTTGATATAGTTGTCTTTAATATAGCAGGAGAATTTTTCGCCATTGGAGATGTTTGTTCACACGACGATGGTCCCCTAGGAGAAGGTGAAGTTGAAGAATTTGATGTAATTTGCCCACGTCATGGGGCCAGGTTTGATCTACGATCAGGACAGGTCACTTCACTTCCGGCGGTCACTGACATTCCTGCTTTCCCAGTCCGGGTGTCAGGAAATGATATTGAGATAGGGATCCCTTTCGATGAGGAGTCATTGAACGAGTAAAAGTTATTTTACTCTTCCAAATGCGTAGAATGTAGGCACGAATAGAATCCTTTCTCCCAGTGCCCAGGCGGCCAGATCGATTTTTCGAATTTCGTCCGAGGTTTTTGCAGCCTTGGACTTGTTATTTAAAGTTTCTATGTCCGCCCGGATGATTTCCCATTCAGAGTCCAGCTCTTCTTGGTTAATATCCCTTGTCCATTGTGCGCCAATTACGCCGACCTCGATTTCCTCGATTCCTGCTTGATGAAATAAAGCTTTTAATTTTCGGCCCATGAAAGGATTTGCCCCTTGGTTTTTTAGGGCCGCGATCTGCCATTCGTTGAGAATTGATAGGGGCTCAGGATAATCGATACGTCCCCCGTAATCTGGTTCTGCAAAGGCGAGAACTGAGCCACCGGGCTTTGTGACCCGTTTCATCTCGTGGATGACCATCGCTGGATTCGCAACCCACATCAGTAAAAAATGACAAAAAGAACAGTCAAAAATGCCGCTGTCAAATGGCAGCTCATGAGCATCGGCCACATTCAGGTGCAGATTGGGATTGATTGAGTCAGCCTGTTGAATAAAATCAAAGTTGAGATCTATTCCAATAATATTTTCTACCTGGGATTGTAGAAGATCTCCCAATATGGCCCCCGTTCCACAGCCAACCTCAAGTATGTGAGCTGATGGAGAAGAACCTAGACGCTGGAAAATATAATCCCGCGTGCTCTTCGTCCACTGAGATTGGAGTTTAAATCTTTGATGCCATTTCGTTGGGGTGAGAGGCATTCAGTCGCTATTTTGCTGAGCCGCAGCCCATATATTTTCCCAGGAATCTTCAAGGAAATTGCCAAGCACGATATTTATATCCTGGTCTGGGAGTACATCTCCGTCTGGTTCAACATATAACCAGGCATGCCCCGCGCCAGGTGGGCGTTCCCTACCTTTGAGCTCTAAAGCGAATGGGTTTTTACTTGAATATGGTACCGGAGTATCCCATACAAGAGATAAATCTAGATTTGCAGCCAGCTCTCTGGCAGAAACCAGGACATCAACAAGTTCTTCGGATGAAGCACTGAGAGAAACGGATGTGACTCCCAGTTTGGCGAGACGCTCAAGATATGCATTGACATCTGCTTGGTCTTGAGGGGTTATTGAGAGATGGACTGTGGTGAAGATGTCAGACTCCGCGGCGGCTTTAATGGTATCCCACATACCTTCCTGATCAGGCTGCAGTAGATACAGCATGTGATCCAATCCAGTTTGCAGCAGCGAATCGAAATAACCTTCTTCCATTAACCGGACTCCATCCGTAAGTAGACCAGTTACCTGACCCAGCTGCTCTGCATAAACAATCAGCTGCTGCAAATCTTCGCGCAGAGTGGGTTCTCCACCAGTGAAGATAACATGGGGAATACCCGCTTGCCAAGCTTTATCAAGGATTTGGTGCCATTCTTCAGTTGATAAGTTGCGATCTGCTCTTGTATGTGGAGCAAACTGAGGGTCGATACCAGGAGGCAGTTGGTAGGTAAGTGCACAGTCCAGCCGGTATGGTGCGGTTATCTCACCTGTGTAAGGACGTGTGCGCTCGAATCCCAAATATGCAACCGGATCTAAGTCAGGAATAGTGACTAATGTGTCGATTTGTTCCAAGAAATCCGAATAATCCTGAAGTGCTTGATCGTAGGATACCCGGTAGCGGGATGCAACCGTGTTCGCAGCATCTTTTTCGGACATCCCCTGGACGAGATAATAGGCATATTCGGTTGCAGTTTGGTTTAAATGCAAGATTGTTGAAGCGTTGACGATCATCACACCGTCCCCATTCTTTTCAATACGCAGGTGAAGGCGGTAATTGCGTGGGTCTTCCTGGGGTGCCTGGAAATGATAAACACCGGGTTCGATTGGGGAAATTGGTGCGAACCGTCGGCGGACAGATTCTCGAATACTGGTCATTGAATATGGTCTCCAAAATACATAATCTCTCGAATTATTCCACCTGATTGAATGGTTGAAATGGTCAAATCAGCGCTTGATCAGGCTTGGGAATGGCAATTTTATCTAAAGTGATCAGCCCCTCATGCTGAGCATCAATTGCGAGTGGGCATCCACCACCACATTCCGCCAACAGCAAACAATCGCTACATTTTTCTGGTATATATTCCCTTTGCCGTAGCGAATTAGCCAGATTGTGGTTCCAGATATTTTCCCAAGGATCATCCAAAATGTTTCCAATTGGTTGGTAATAGGATTGGCAGGGAAGCACCGATCCATCTGGCTCAACGCACATGTTGTAAAGAGCAGCTGTACATCCTTTAACACCCAATTCAAGCTGCATAGGATCGAACTGGCAATATTGCGTGGGTGTATACCAAATCAATCGCTGGTTGTAGAAATCGGTTTTTCGCCGGGCAATATCGAGCAAGGGTGGTAGCTCGCTTTCGGCTAATCCAGTGCCGACATTCAGCCCGTGGCCTGAATAGATTAGTGCATTCAATCCAACTGTAGGTACTCCGATTTCAGCCAGGAAATCCAGCGTTTCTGACAGATATGGGCTGTTTTGGCGTAACATCGTCGTATTGGTCATTACATATAAAGGAGTATCTAAAGCATTTTGCAGCCCCTTTATGGTTTGCTTCCATGCTCCTTCTGCATTGACCATTTCATCGTGGATCGTGGCCTCGTGGGACTCGACTGTAACCTGTACGTGATCTAGCCCAGCTTCAATGAGCCCGTCTAAGAATCGATCATCCATCAAACGCCTGGCATTCGTGTTTAATCCAGTAATCTGACCCTTTGCTTCGGCATGTGCGATCAAATCTGGGAGGTCATTCCGTAAGGTAGGTTCTCCACCAGTAAACACAATGTGTGGGATGCCGATTTCCCACAAACGATCGATCACTTGCGTCCATTGCTCGGTCTTCATCTCGCCGAAATCACGGTGTCGGGCGTTATAGCAATGGGGACAATCATTGTTACAGCGATAGGTGACGGCCAGGTCCATGCGGTAAGGGGCAGTAGGGGTGGAAGAAAATGGGGCTTTTATGTCAATATCTAAATCACATACCGGGCATGCGCCATCAGGACGGATAAGTTCCGAGAAATTTTCCGTAAAATGCGCATAGTCACTTGCCGCTTGTCCCTCAGAAACCCGGTAAATTCTTATTAAAGTGCCAATTACGTCCTGATCAGAGAGATCATTTAATTTTAGATACGCCATTAATGCTGCGGTGCTGTTCAGATGAACGACCCTGTTAGCGTTGACAAGGAGAATTCCGTTTCCTTGACCGCTGGAAAAATCCCCGTCAATACGTAAATGGATGCGGCTTCTTTCTCCGGCTGCCTGGTAATCAAATGGATACACTCCTTGGATAGGGAGTTCTATCAATGAGTCACCTGCTACCTGGCCCTCATCACGATTTCCATTTATGAGCAATTTTTTCAAGAAATTAGTTTTCACGGCGTTCGATCCTGAGTCTGGTTTACCAGTAAACTAACGACCTCCTCCAGCACAGGCACATGCACAACCAGCACACGCACAAGCACAGGCACACCCTCCACCTCCGCCGCCGCTACGACTATAACTTGATGCAGGCGGTTTCGGCGGGGGGTTGGTTATATTGGTGATCCCACTGGTGAAGTCTGAAATACTTCCGACGACATTGCTGGAGAAGTTCTGTACTCCGGTTACCACAGAACCTGCGAAAGCAGAGCCTGGTAATGTGGGCATCGTCGGACCACTGCGACCGGTCGTCGGAGTTGAGGGTCGTGCAGTTCCGGTTGGTACCCGTCCATAACCTGGGTCGTAACGTGGCCACCAGATGGGGACGAATACGGGTCCAGTGCGGAAGACATCACGCGTGCGGTCATCGTAGTCTTTATCGAGCATGGTCCATTCCATGTGTTGATCGTATTTGGCACTTTTCACTTCGGGGGTATCTGCAGCTTCTACCTGTTCCCAGGCACGCCGGGTGATGTCTTTATAATATGTCACCGTTTCTTTGCGGCTGAAACCTTTCATCTTCTTACCAACAGATTTAACCAGGGCAATCATCATCTTTTGTAATGCTTTTTTGCGCTTACCTTTGGAGGTTTCCTTGAAGGCAGCTAAGAAATCAACCTCATAGTTTTGCAGGTTATCCGGAAGCGGTTCTTCCAAATCAATTTCTAATGGATCTCTCGTCACAACTGTAGCAGCATTTTTCTTAAGTACCCCAAATAAGATCATTGTCATGATCTTATCCATTGGTTCTTCCATTAAAATTCCAGCTTCAACGGCTGTCAAGCCGCGTTTGATCCCATGTCCTTCGATGGCAATTTTTGGTGGTAGATATTTTAATTTACGCCTGCTGCTCGAAACCACACCCCACACGATCAATCCTGCAATACCACCAAAGCAAAGCAGCGGAACCAGGAAGGGGCTCAAACATCCAATGAGATCGGAAATTCCAGAGACAGGTCCGACGCTTCCGGGACCAGCGCCTGTTACGATAGCACCTTCCGAGACATATTGCTTTGGGAATGAGGCACCGAATTGATATCTCCTGGTTGCATCAGAGCTTGAATTGCGCCAGGTATAGGTGATCCGTCCCTCATTATCGATGCCACCTTCTGGTTCAGTAGAGAAACCGGGAGGTGCTTCGTGCCATCGTGGTTCATCGGGTTGGACACCGGGAGGCAGATGGTAGGTGAGAATCGTTTCAGTTGGACCAGATATTGATCCACCCTCAAAGTAGTTCGGAATGAATACTGCACTGGTGTAATTTTCATCGATATCATCTGGATAGAGTACATCACGAACTCGACCAATGAATACTCTTACTTCCCCTGTTTGCCCCGCAGGGATCGATTGGGAACCCAATCCAACCGCGACTCCTGGTTGGACATAAGGGGAGGATTCAATATCGGTAAGTTCAACGCCATTCGCATAGGCGACAACACTGTTCATGTCGTAATTGCTGTTAGGCACTCCCACGTCTACATATTCAATTGTTGGGCCAGAAGGATCATTCACGAAAATGAAGACATAGTCAATCGAGCTGGTGCCATCCGCGTTCCAGTAAACATCGATAAATTGTTGTGGCAAGCTGTAAGTGTATGTCTGGGCGAGTGCTGCTCCAGGTAAAAACAGAGCCGTTAAGGTAAACAAAATTAATGCGGTAACAAAAAACAATTTTCTCTTCTGCATAGCTACCTCATTTGAATAAATTGGGGAACCACTTTGACGGACGG
This sequence comes from Anaerolineales bacterium, assembly GCA_041558875.1. Taxonomy (GTDB): domain Bacteria; phylum Chloroflexota; class Anaerolineae; order Anaerolineales; family UBA4823; genus PFL25. The sequence continues at coordinate 6,825 of JBFFEL010000077.1, read as the reverse complement.
GATTGGACGATTACCACTTAGGATCTTCGGTGAGTTGGTAGGAGGTTCCACAATATGGACACTCAACAACGGGAGCACCAGCTACCATCTCAACATTATCTGTGGATAAGGCACCACCACAATTTTGACATTTAAAACTATCAAATTCAACATTCGCGGGAAGGTCGATGTTTAATGTGACGCTCTGGTCAGCCGGGGCAGTTTTCTTTAGTCTTCCCCCAAGGAAAATTAATCCAAATCCGATTGCTGCCAGGATGAATCCAACGATCAACCAGCCGGAATTAAATTGTTCTCCAAACGCAGCTAAGATGAAAAGGAAACCAAATATTAGAAAGAAAGCTGCCCCCACATAGGGAATAATTCTTCCAGCTGTCATAAGGACCTCCTTAGCGTGTTTTTAGTTTACCCATCAATTTCAGGCATATCAAGTGACATTTGACCGTTATTTCACCTAATAATGTAAGAATTGAAGGACTACTAACTCGATTTTGGTTTGTGTCGGAAAAGGATCATATCCAACTGCTGCTCGAGATACTTCTACCAGAAGAAACCATTATCTAGCGTATTGAATTATTTAAATTTCTGATACGGATAATCAAGGATGGACTTCAATCACCAGGGCTCATCTGCGAACCACTCATCGTCAGTGCGGTCCATTTCAAGAATTTCTCCGGTGACGACGAAGACAATCCGTTCACAAACATTGGTCACGCGATCTGCCACCCGCTCGAGGTTATGAGCCACCCATAACAAGTAGTTCGCTCGGTCGACGTTCGAAGGGTTGGATATCATGTGATCCATTAATGCACGATAAATCTGGTTGTAATAATTATCAACCTGGTCATCTTCATCGGGGATGGATCGGGCTGCATCAGCATCCCGTTCCACGAATGCTTTTAAGGCACGATCGAGCATATCGATGCACACCATAGCCATGGCAGGTATTGATTCCACAGGTTTTAGCAGATCTTCTTCACCGATGCGGACCGTGATGCGGGCGATCCCCTTGGCATAATCACCCATTCGTTCTAATTCGGTGGTTACCTCAAGAATTGCAGCAAGTAAGCGTAAGTCGCGCGCCATTGGCTGTTGGGTGGCAATCAAGGTGATCACTTCTTCCTCAATTTCAAAATGCTTCTGGTTGATCTGGCGATCCCCATCATAAATCACCTTGGCTTTTGAGATATTCTGGTCCTTTAACGCGTTTACTGCATTAAACAGCGCATCTTTTACCATGTCCCCCTGAACAATGACCTCAGCCAGAAGCTCGTCTATCGCCCGATCTAAAGTTTCGCGTGGAGAAATTGATGCCATTTTTTCCTCACCTTTTAATAACTAGTCTCATTTTTCTTGTTTCTCTTATCCAAACCGACCTTCAATGTAATCAGCAGTTTGTTGGACTTTTGGCGTAGTGAACATTTCACTTCCTGGAGCGTATTCGATCAATTTACCCTGAAGGAAAAATGCAGCAAAATCTGCTGCGCGTGCAGCCTGCTGGACAGAATGAGGTACGAGGACGATGGTGTAGTTTTTTTTCAATTCTTGCAAAGAGGCTTCAACTTTTCCGGTGGATATTGGATCTAATCCTGAGGTTGGCTCATCAAGCAGGAGAACTTCCGGTTCCAAAGCCAGACTGCGCGCAATACAAAGCCGTTGCTGTTGACCACCGGACAATTCCAATGCAGGATCATCTAAACGATCTTGAACTTCTTCCCAAAGCGCTGCCTGGTTCAGACTGCGTTCGACTGCTTCATTAAGCAGGCTCTTCTTCCGCACGCCTGCAATCTCTAATCCATAGGTCAGATTTTCACGAATGCTCATCGGCAACACGACTGGCCGGGCGAAGACCATGCCAACTCGTCGGCGTAATGCAGTAACATCTAGATTCGGATCAAGGATATTAATAAAATCACCGGATTCTGAGTACAATTGCGCTTTTCCTGAAACCGTGGTGACGTTTGCGAGATCATTCAAGCGATTAAGGACTCGCAAATAAGTTGATTTTCCGCCTCCAGCTGGTCCGAATATCACCGAGATGGAGTTGACCGGGATATTCATGGAGATATCTTTTAGTGATTCGGTGCCATCTGAGTATTGCAGAACCAGATTCTCAGTGACAATTTTATTAGTAATCGTCATTAATAGTGCTGCTCTAGTTGAAAATCTACCACTGTCGTCGAGCTCTGGCTCGAGAGCGGATAATAGTGGCAACTAAGTTCATACCGAGAACGAAGAATAACAATACCAGCGCGGTGCCATATTGAATTTCCGGTGACATTCCGGGCACCTGAGTTGAGATGACATAAAGATGGTATGGCAGTGCCATCGTTGGATCCATTGCAGAGGATGGCAGTCGTGGAAGAAAGAAAACTGCTGCAGTGAATAAAATGGGGGCTGTTTCACCCGCTGCTCTTTCTAACCCTAGGATGACCCCGGTTAGTATTCCAGGCAGAGCTTGGGGCAAAACAATCCGGCGAACTGTCTGCCACTGAGTCGCTCCAACAGACCTGCTCACTACTCGAAATGATTGGGGTACAGCTCTTAAAGCCTCCTCAGTAGTGGTTATGATGACTGGAAGGGTCATAATAGCTAGCGTGAGCGATCCAGCAAGAATGCTGATCCCAAAATTTAAGAAGATCACAAACAAACCTAATCCGAACAATCCATAAACAACAGACGGAATACCTGCCAAGTTGATAATCGCAATACGAATTGATTGTGTCCAACGATTATCAGGTGCATATTCAGCCAAGTAAATTGCCGCACCAATTCCTAATGGTGATACCACAAGAGCACACAGTAAGGTTAAGAAGAATGTGCCTACGATCGCTGGCCAGATGCCACCGGATCGCATCCCATCGCTCGGGAATCCAAAAATGAATTCCAATGAGATGGCTGGCGCGCCTTGATAGATGATGAAGACGATAATTGCGATGATCGGCAAAACCGTAATAATTGCCACCAGGCGCAGGAATATGAAACCGATTCGCTGAGTGAGATTTCTCCTTTGAGCAGAACTTCTTAATTTCATGAAAGGATGCGCTCCGAGCGCTTCTTGCGACGAAAAACGAATGATGAAGCTGAAATATTCACTATTAAAGCAATGATGAACAATACAATCCCGATGAAGAATAAGACATGGTAATGGGTGCTACCGTTTGCTACCTCGCCCATCTCTGCGGCTATTGTCGCGGTCATCGTTCGGGTGGGATTTACAAATGTGGCTAACCCTTGGGGCATCATGGGGGCATTGCCAGTCACCATCAGTACCACCATGGTCTCGCCAATCGCTCTTCCAATTCCAAGCATGATGGCAGTCAAAACACCCGACCTTGCCGCCGGCAAGGTAACCCGCCATATTGTTTGCCATTCAGTTGCTCCGAGGGCGAGAGAAGCATCACGATAGCTACGCGGAACTGTATCCAAAGCATCTTCGGATATCGAAACAATTGCGGGAAGGGCTATGCCAGCAAGGATTAAAGATCCTGTCAGAGCAGAGAGACCTGTCGGTAAAGCTAAAATCTCGCGGAGGTATTGGGAAAGGATCAGTAATCCAAGAAATCCTAACACAACGGAAGGGAAACCACCCAGCAATTCGACTAAAGGTTTAAGGATTTCTTTGGTCCTCAGAGAGGCGACTTCAGCGATATATATCGCCGTGAGTAATCCCAATGGCACCGCGATGATAAGGGCACCAACGGTAACAATCAATGATCCTACAAGTAGTGGAAGAAGACCAAAATATGCTTCAATCGGATACCATCGAATTTGAAAAAACTCAGAAAATGGGACTTCTCTGATGGCGGGTATTCCCTCGCTCAACAAAAAATAGAAGATCAGAAAAACAAAGATAATTGCTGAGTATCCAGTGAATTTTATGAGCCAGGTTATGAAGGATTCTAGTTTAATTCGAGAAATTTGCATTTTTTTCCTCCCACCAATAATTGTTTAAGATTTGAAATGTGTGAACGAATATTCCAATTTTATTGGGTAATGATCGGAACAAAGCCAAGTTGCGTGACAGTGTTTTGGGCATCCGGGGAATATATCCATTCCATGTATCGGTTCACAAAACCCTCAGGGGTGCCAGCTGTATACATGAAAAGATCCCGGGCGATTGGATAGGTGCCATCATTAACTGATTCCGGTGATGGAAAAATATACGCACTTGGATCAGCTGAGGTGTCTGATACTGCGATCACTTTCATATCGTCGGTAACGTAACCAAGTCCGTCGTACCCGATTGCATTTGGATTTTGGCGAATTTCCGCACCTATAACCTCCGAGGAGGGCAGCAGGAGGGTATCCGTCGAGAATAAAGTTTTATCTTCTTTATCGCCCAATCTGAGAACCTCTTCCAGAAAATAAACATGAGTTCCGGAATTTGTTTCACGAGAGAGACGGACAATGGGCCGATTCTCTCCGCCAAGTTCCTGCCAGTTGTTGATTTTCCCGCTGTAAATATCGGAAAGCTGCTCAAGAGATAGCTGATCGACCGGGTTGTTCGGATTTACGATGATCGCAATCGCATCCCTCGCAACAACAAATTCGATGGGTTCAATGCCATTCGCATGAGCATTGTCGATTTCTTCAGACTTGATTTTTCGAGAAGCATTGGCGATATCCGTCGTGCCATTTATCAAGGATGCAATTCCTGTGCCGGAACCACCTCCTGAAATGGAAAGGTTAGATTGCGGATTCTCTTTTTGGAATTGCTCCGCCCAGGCCAAGGCAAGATTGACCATGGTGTCAGAGCCGACATTATTGAGGTATTCGCTTGAATCGGTGGGGGAGTCTAGTTCAGAATCAGGCTGCGAAGAACAGGCAGCAATGACCAGCAAAACGGTAAATAACAGTAATATTAATTTGGTTTGCATCCAGGTGATTATAGCAATACTCGGTTAACGAATCAAGCAAATCCTCCAAAATTATCAGCATTATCGATTAGAATTGCTTCTATGCAAAATTCTGAATATTCATTTGAAGTCCAAGAGCTAAATTTTTATTACGGATCTTTCCAGGCGTTAATTGATATCAACATAAACATTAAACCCCGGTCTGTCACGGCATTAATCGGTCCCTCTGGATGTGGAAAATCCACTTTTCTGCGATGTTTAAATCGAATGAACGACACCATTTCTGGCGCTCGAGTTGAAGGCAAGATTTTACTTGATGGGGAAGATATATATGCTCCAGATGTCGATTTAACTGACCTGCGAAAAAGGGTAGGGATGGTATTTCAAAAACCCAACCCCTTTTCAAAATCAATTTTTGACAACGTAGCTTTTGGACCAAGGGTCCAAGGACTTGTCACGGATAAAAAACAGCTGAAAGAATTGGTGGTAACCAGTCTTGAGAATGCAGCTTTGTGGGATGATGTGAAAGATAGCCTGGATGATGATGCCCTAGGGCTATCCCTCGGTCAGCAGCAGAGGTTGTGCATCGCCAGAGTCCTAGCGGTTGAGCCCGATGTAATTTTGATGGACGAACCTGCATCAGCGTTGGATCCTATCGCGACTGGTAAAATTGAAGAACTGATCGCGGTACTTAAGGAAAATTACACGATAATTATCGTAACTCACAATATGCAGCAGGCGGCGCGTGTTTCCGAAGAAACAGGATTATTTTGGTTAGGTGAGTTGGTGGAGTTTTCTCTGACTGAAGAGATGTTTACCCGCCCAGAGAAGAAACTTACTGAAGACTATATCACTGGGCGCATGGGATAATTTTTCGCTACTTTCTATCTAGCGTTTTTCTTCAATTTAGTACTCTTCTTCTAATAAGAGTGGGATTTTTTGTTTAATCTCGTTCCGAACTTCCCGAAATTTGTCAAGCACATACTCTTCATCACCTTCAATTTTTGCCGGATCAATAAATGAAAGGTGAACCTGACGGCCAGATTTCAACCAAATCGGGCATTCTTCTCTAGCTGAATCGCAAACCGTTATCACTAAATCAAAATCCAAAGCGCTAAATTGGGAGGCATCTTTTGATGTTCCCTGGTGGGTAATTCCGATCTCTTTTAATACAGCAATGGCATATGGATGGACATAACCAGCAGGTTTTGTTCCTGCACTGTATGCCTGCCATTTATCTCCGTTGATGGAATTAATTATGGCTTCAGCCATTTGTGATCTACAAGAGTTTCCCGTGCACAGGAAAAGAACTTTTTGGTGCTCTGGAATGTTAGGTTCTGGCATTAATCAAATTAGTGAAGCTAGCTATTGAAATTCTCAAATAAGTCGAGATCATTATCTCTGCGATCTAGTTCGCGCATCTCACCTGTAGCCATGTAAACTGTTCGTTCACAGATATTCGTGACACGATCTGCCATGCGCTCTAGATTATGGGCAGCCCACAATAAATAATTAGCCCGATCAATGGTCGAGGTATCATCAATCATGTATGTGACCAGTTCGCGATATACCTGATTGTAGAGTGAGTCAATTATGTCATCTTCCAAAGGGATTGCGCGAGCAGTTTCGACATCCCCAGCAACAAAGGCACCAAGTGCTCTGTGTAGCATATTCAAACCCTGGTTTGCCATGCGAGGAATATCAATGAGAGGTTTTACAAGCGGTTCATCACCCATTAAGGCATTGATCTTGGCGATGCCTTTAGCGTAATCTCCAATACGTTCAAGCTCTGTACTAATTTCTAAGACTGCTGCCAGTAAGCGCAAGTCTTTTGCCATAGGTTGTTGAGTCGCGATCAAGGTGATACAACGATCCTCAATCTCAAAGTGTTTCTCATTGATGACCTCGTCATTGGCATATATTTTGCCAGAAGCTTTGATATCCCGCTGCTTAAGGGAGTCTACCGAAG
>JBFFEL010000076.1:0-18266 GCA_041558875.1 Anaerolineales bacterium | reverse complement strand
GGAACAGCAGGGCTTTCAGGTGGTAACAGCGTTTAATGGGCAGGAAGCGGTCTACACCGCCCGGCACGAAAAGCCTGATCTGATCATCCTGGATATTATGATGCCGGAGATGGATGGGTATGAGTTCATGCGCCAGCATCGCAAGGAACGTGAGACTCCCATCATCCTGTTAACTGCCAAAGTGGATGAGGATGATAAAGTACTCGGTTTGGAGCTGGGCGCGGATGATTACGTCACCAAGCCCTTCAGCCCCCGGGAGCTGACCTCTCGCGTCCGAGCAGTTCTACGCCGGACAGGACAAAATCTTCCCCAGACCGAGGTTCTACGAGTAGGTGGAATGACCCTCGATCGCGAGGGCCATCTTGTGATCCTGGATGATGAGATCGTCGATTTGACTCCTTCGGAGTTCGATCTGCTGGCGACCTTGATGTCCTCCCCAGGACGCACATTTACCCGCCTGGAGCTGCTCGATCAAATTCAGGATACCACCTTTGTCGGCTACGCGCGTACGATCGATGTGCATATCAAGAATTTACGGGCGAAGATCGAAGATAACCCACGCCAGCCACGGTACATTGAAACCGTGTATGGCGTAGGATATCGCTTCGCGGCTAGGTGAGGTTATGCGTTCACTAACCTTCAAATTGGTGCTTGCCTTTACTTTGGTCAGCCTGGTTGGCATCCTGCTGGTGGCGGCCATGGCCGCCCAGTTCAGCGGGGACCAATTCAGGGAGGTCTTTGAAGGTCAGAATCGCCAGGAACTGATCACTGATCTTGGGAATTATTTCCGCCAGAATGGGACCTGGCAGGGGATCGATCGCCTGGCAAACAACCCCAGATTTGTGCAAAAGTATCCCTGGGGATTTGTGATCCTTGATGCTCAAGGAAATGTCGCCTTGCGCCACCCAAGCGGACCACAGTTCTCGCGATTGTTCAACCGGGATGTGGAGGTGGGAGAAGGTGTTCCGATCAACGTGGATGGCAACCAGGTGGGGACATATCACAACCTGGGATTAAGATTTGACCCCCGGCTGCCTTTATCCGCGCAATTAACCCGCCTGTACCGGTCGTTGATCCTTGCGTCGGTGGGGGCGGTGGTGGCTTCTATCATCCTGGGAGTGTTATTAGCCAGGACATTAACGCGCCCCATAAGGGAAATAACTTCAGCGACAAAGAAGATCGCCAGGGGGGATCTCGAGCAGCAAGTGCCGATCCGTTCGAAAGATGAGCTGGGCGAACTGGCCGCCTCATTCAACCAGATGAGCGCCGATTTGACCCAATCCAGGGACCTGAGACGCCAGATGACGGCTGACATTGCCCATGAACTGCGCACACCACTTACCGTTATCCTGGGTCACACTGAGGCGCTAAGTGATGGTGAACTGCCGCCCGCCCCGGAGACGTTTGAAATCCTGTATGACGAAACCAAGCGTCTCAACCGGCTTGTAGAAGACCTGCGCACCCTCTCCCTTTCCGATGCCGGCGAACTGCAGCTCAACCGCAGCAAAGTCCAGCCCGGGGATTTACTCGAACGTGCGGCAGCTGCTCGCAGGCCGGAGGCGAAATCAAAAGAAATCGATCTGCTGATCGAGTTGGAAGATGGCTTGCCAGCCGTGGACATCGATGCTGACCGCATGACCCAGGTGCTGGTCAACCTGCTGGACAATGCCCTGCGCTATACACCAGCTGGTGGGCGGATCAATTTATCCGCCAAGAGGGAACAAGAAGGGGTGGAGATCAGCGTAATAGATTCAGGGGCGGGAATCCCTGCGCAGGATCTGGACCACCTGTTTGAGCGTTTTTACCGGGGTGATAAATCTCGCCAGCGGGAAGAAGGGGGTTCCGGTTTGGGCCTGGCCATCGCCCGGTCGCTGGTCGAGAGCCAGGGCGGGGATATCAAGGCCGAGAGCCAGCCGGGAGAAGGCGCCAGGTTCATCATTGAACTCCCAATCTATGCTGAATGATTAACTCAACGTGTTGGTGGTTCAGGTTATTGTATATTGGCGATGTTAATTGTCATTCTGAAGGAGCGGAGCGACTGACCTGTCCCCGATATTTGGGGAAGAATCCCTATGGACATGGCTACAATTCTAGGGATACTTCGGCGAAGTTTATCCTGAGCCTTTCTCTTGGACCGAATGACATTCGATTTGCCGTGTCCTTTGGCTTTAATGATACTTTCCTTCAAGATACTAATGACAGTATGAGATAAATTCGGAACCGGTATATGGAATTATGGACCAAATAGGTTATCCAAAGATTTGATCTGTTTTTTGATCTTATTTGAGTTCAATCCTCGCCTGGAGTGGATGGGATCTTTTCAGGAATTGGCTTCCCAGACTGTTGCTCATCTGGCAACTTAAATTTGAACCATACAGGAAGCACGCTGATCAAGGCCAGGATGCCGGTGATGATGAATGGGACCCGGGGATTATAGCGATCCCATAATTTTGCCCCAATCCAGGGAGCTGGCAGGGAGATCAATCCCAGGCTGCTGCGGAACATGCCGGTAAAGATGCCCAGATTCTCCTTGGGAACAACCTTGGAAACCAGAGACTGATAAGCTGGGCTCAGCAGGCCCAAGCTGACACCGAAGAATGCCCAGGTGATAGCGAATCCGATGAAATCAGCCACCTGCACGAAGATTAAATACCCGATAAAGATCATCAAGAAGCCTAGAGAAATCGGCACCCGTTCGCCGAATCGATCTGAAATGCGGCCTGAAAGGATGGGAGTAAGCATCATACCGATCGAAAAGATCGATCCTAACACCCCTATCTGGACGATCGGGATACCACCGATCTGCTCCACGTAAAGCGGTTGCAGCTCTACAGAAAGTCTGAAGGCGATATCCCAGATGCCATCGGTGATGAAAATCCAGGTCACAATACCTCCACTGAGGATCATGCCGATCATCAAGGCCAGGCTGCTTTTAAATGATTTTAAGGTCAGCTTCTGCGGGGAGGGTTCTTCAGGGGAGCGCATCGTGGTGGCCATCCAGATGCGCAGCCCTGCGGCAATGGTGTATAAGATTGCGGCTACAAAGAACATGGGTTTGAAGCCGTATGTCCCCGCGATAAATCCGCCCAGGGGAGGACCGATCACCCCCGTAATCTGGAAGATCGTCTCGGTGATGCCGTATACCCTGCCGCGGTTTTCCCGGATAGAGTTTTCGGCAATGAACGCCCCGAAGCTGGGGCCGACCAATGCAAATGGAATCTCGCTGACCACAATGGCAAACAACATGGTCTCCCAGGAATTTGCCAGCAGCATCAAGGCGAATCCGATCACGCCGCCAACACTGCCAATGGCGATGGCGCGTAAACGGCCGATCGAATCGGAGATCCAGCCACCAAAGAGCTGCAGGATCAGGATCACCACTGATGAAATGGTGAAGACCAATCCGACCTGGACCACGCTGGCGCCAAGTTCAGTGAGGTAGATCGGCAGGAGGATGCCGTACATCGATCCGGCGATATTAGCCAGGACCATGGCGAACATGAACCAGCGCATGAGCGGGGTCAGCAGGGGCTGTTTATCCGACATATCGAGTTTTATTTGTCTTGGTTGATAAATATAGTTGCTATTGTTTTACCGCAGAGCACACAGAGAGCACAGGGTTTTATTTTTCAGTTCTCTGTGCTCTCTGTGGTGAGGATTTTGCGTGGTATGTAAGCGAGTTTCTTTATGGAAAGGTGTTCAGCTCTCACCTAGTAATTCTTCGAGTGCTGACCGGGACTGGTTTTCAATCTCGGCGTGCAGGCTGCTGCCATGGGCGTCCATCGTCACCACGGCAGGGAAGTCCTTTACCCGGATAACCCACATCGCTTCCGGTACCCCGAATTCAAGTTTGTAGACCACGGGCACCTCGAGAACAGATTGGGCGATCAAGGAAGCCGCGCCGCCCACCGCGTGGAAGTATACGCCTGGGACCTCCTGGCAAGCGGCAAGTGTCTTGGCTCCCATACCTCCCTTGCCGATCACGCCTTTAATATTGAAATGGCGCATGACATCGCCCTGGTAGGGTTCTTCCCGGGTGCTGGTGGTAGGTCCAGCAGCGACGAACTTATAATCCTGATTATCAAGACCAGAGACTACCGGTCCACAATGATAAATGACCCCGCCATCCAACAACGGTTTTATCTTTTGATAGACTTGCTGGTCGTCCTCCGTAGGGGTGTGGGTTCCTTTGATAAAGGATTCAACCATCCATTTGTGCGCTGCATCCCTGCCGGTCACCATGGTCCCAGAAAGCAGTACCGGGTCACCTACTTTGAGGCTGCGGATGGACTCGTCGCTGATGGGTATAGATATCTGCTGCATTATTTCCTCCGACTCACTGATAGGTAACCTGATCGTTCTTGACCACCATTTGCCGGCGGCGATATGCCCAGCACATATAAGATACCGAAACGAAATAACTTGCCGGCAGGCGGTGCTTGGAGGTGATCTTGGTGCCCAGGACAGTTGTCCGGCCGCCGAATCCCATGGGCCCGATACCCAGCTGGTTGGACTCCTCGGTCAGCTGCTGCTCCAGGTCATTCATCTCCGGATTTTGATTTGAGTCGTCCAGCTGGCGCAGGAGTACTTCTTTCGAGGCCACGAAAGAAGAACCGCGATCGCCACCGATGGCGATACCCAGAATCCCCGGCGCGCAGCCTTTGCCTTGGGCCTTTTGTACCGCGTCCAGAGCGACTTTACGCACGCCGGCTAAATCCCGGCCTGCACCGAGAGCGCTGTTTGGCAGGGAATATTGGGCGCCGACATTCTCGCAGCCGCCCCCCTTGAGCATTAAATCAACTTGCAGCTCATCGCCTTCAATCTCTTCAAAATGGATGGTGGGAAAATGCTCGTCACCTATATTATCCCCGGAGTTCACCCCACTTAAAGAATCCACCGCGTTGGGGCGCAAGTACGCCAGTTTCGTCGCCTCTGCTACTGCGCTCTTGATCTGCTCCCGTAAGCGGCGAGTGCTCCAGCCTTCCGGGTAGTTGATATAGAAAATTGGTGTGCCAGTGTCCTGGCAGATGGGAGTGGAATTCTCGCGGGCCATTTCTACATTTTTCAGGATCGTCTCCAGGGCGCCGCGAGCTGCAGAGCCGGGTTCTTCCTGCTCGAGTGCATTGCGCAACCCGGCTTCAACGTCCGGTGGCAGATCGGTCGCCGTCAACCGGATCAGCTCGAGAATGGGTTCGGTCAAATCTTGCATTACTGTCCTCCATAGGATTGTTGTAATTTGATTTATTCAAAATTATCGAGACAGGTTTGAATGATTAATTGTACACCTACCTGATATTCGTGCGCATCTTGAATTACACGACCTAATGCACAGCATTTTTCCTGAGGCGGTATAATACCGGACGACAATGGACGACAAGACTTTAGAAACTTTAGAATACCCAAAAATCCTGGAGCGGATCGCTTCTTATGCTTCTTTCGCGCCGACAGCGGAAAAGGCAGCTGCCTTACGACCTCTCACCGATCTGAAAGAGGCCCTGCGTCTCCAATCCGAGACTCAAGAAGCATTCTCCTTGCTGGTCACGACGCCAGATTTGACGATCGGTGGGGCGCGGGATGTACGCGAACAGGTCGACTTAGCCAGCCACGGAGGCGTGCTGACTCCGATCGACTTGTTGGACGTAAAATCAACCCTGATCGCGGGCCGGACCCTGGCGCGCAGGTTTGAAAGAGCGAGTGAGAGCTATCCGCGCCTAGCGGAAATGGCTGCCCAAATGCCGCTGCCGGTTGGGTTGATTGATGCGATCACCCGGGCGATCTCTGATCGTGGAGAGCTGCTCGATTCCGCATCAGCCAAGCTGGCCATCATCCGTCGCGACCTTCGCGTCGTCCATGAGCGTTTGCTGACCAAGATGCAGCGCATGATCAGCGACTCGAATATTGCCCAGTATCTCCAGGAAACCCTGGTGACTCAGCGGGATGGTCGTTATGTGCTGCCGTTGCGGGCCGATTTCAAGGGACGCGTGCGCGGTATCGTTCATGATCAATCTTCTTCGGGAGCAACCTTATTTGTCGAACCGCTTTCAGTGGTGGAATTGAACAACCAGTATCGTGAACTGCAGCTATCTGAGAGGGATGAAGAACGCCGCATTCTCCAGGCGCTTTCCGATGAGATCGGCGCTTTCAGCCATGAGATCGCAGAATTAATCGACATCATTGCAGAAATTGACCTGGTCCTGGCAAAGGCGAAGTATGCTGAGGAGATCGATGCCTTGGAGCCAGGGTTAGTTGAATTCCCGCGCAAGGGACGCCCGATCGGTGACGACAGCGAACATCCGGGCAGCGTTATCCGTCTCTTTGACGCGCGCCACCCCCTGCTTGATCCTGAAACCGTGGTGCCGGTGGATGTGGTGCTAGATCCGGAAACCTATGCACTGATCGTCACCGGGCCTAATACTGGCGGCAAGACGGTCACCTTGAAAACGGTGGGTCTCCTGGCGCTGATGGCTCAATCCGGACTGCACATCCCTGTTGGATCCGGATCTGAGATCAGCGTGTTCAAAAAGATCTCCGCTGATATCGGCGACGAGCAGTCTATTGAACAATCCCTATCCACATTTTCAGGACATATCACCAACATAATTCGCATCCTGGGTCAGGCCGACCGGAAGTCCCTAGTGATCCTGGATGAGCTCGGGGCGGGCACCGACCCGCAGGAAGGGGCCGCACTGGCGCGGGCGCTGTTGACTCACCTGTTGGAGCGCAGCATTACTACCCTAGTCACGACCCACCACCCAGAATTAAAGGCCTTCGCTCACGGCATGCCTGGTGTAACCAACGCCAGCGTGGAGTTTGACCTGGAATCACTGCAGCCAACTTATCACCTGACGATCGGTTTACCGGGACGTTCCAATGCATTGGCGATCGCGGAACGTCTGGGGATGCCGGAGGGGATCGTCAATAGAGCGAGGGCTGAGATCAACCCTGAAGATCTGCGCGCTGAGACCCTGCTGGAGGAGATCCATCGCCAGCGAGACCTGGCTCGCCAGGCGCGCGTGGACGCTGAACAGGCGCGCCAGGAAATCGATCAGCTGCGTTCTGAACTGGTTGAACGGCTGGAGCAAATTGAGGATGAACGCCGGCAAGTGCTTGACCAGGCTCGCCAGGAAGCGCGGGCAAAAGTTGAAAAATTAGATCAGGAGTTGGCTGCGCTGCGGAAATCTTTAGCAAAAGCCCGCCAACCGTTAGACGCCTTAGAGACGGTTGAAAAAGATGTCGCTGCTTTGGAACAAGAGTATGAAGAACCTGTCGAGCGCCTGCCGCTCAAGGATGAGGAGATCATCTACGACCGGCCTATCCGCCTGGGGGACAAGGTGCAGCTGCGCTCCTTAAACACGCGAGGCGTGGTTACCTCGCTGGGTGAAGAGGAATTAGAAATCCAGGTGGGCTCCCTGCGCGTGCGAACCCGCCTGTCTGAAGTTGAACCAGTGAGCAGGGAAGAGGATGTGGATGCTGCCCAAGAACCGACCAAGGGAAGGCAAATGGTGCGGGAGCATGAAACCAGGGTGGATGCACCTTCGCCAGGTATGGAGCTGGATTTACGCGGCCAGCGCGCGGATGAAGCCCTGGATCAATTAGAGCGCTACCTGGATGCGGCTTACCTGGCAAGGCTGCCTTTTGTGCGCATTATTCACGGCAAGGGGACCGGGAAATTGCGCCAGGCGGTGCGCGAATCCCTGGGCAGCAATCCGCATGTGCGTTCGTTTGAACCTGGAGGGGTCAGTGAAGGTGGGGATGGGGTTACCGTAGCCAAGCTGCAAAGCAGCTGATCATCATTCCGTCCGATCTGCCAGTGTGGCTTTGACAGCCTAGGAAGCCCGGAAAACACCTCTGACGCGAACTTTCTCGATCGTTTCGGCTGCCAACTCCGAAGGGAGATAAGCCAATAAATCTATTAGCCACCGTATTATTTCGGTGGCTGATAATTTAATATTTGTGGCGATTTCAATAAACATTCAGATAGCAGGTATTCCATCAAGGCACAATGATCACGATCAGGTTGCCGAGGATAACGATGCCCATCAGCAGCCAGATCAGCCCATTTGCGCTGTTCTGAGCAGCCCAGTACATTGGAATGGGTGGGATCAGCATCATCAGCAGGGCAGTCAGATGTAGCTTGAATTTATTGTCTTTCAGAGTTTGTTTCCAATCATCCATGTAATCTCAACCTTATTGGTGAAGCTTCACCACAAGTCCAGCCAGACGCTCAGCATGGCAAAAATGCTGATCAAGACCAGGAGCACCACGGTATATGCGAGCAGTTTGCGCAAGACATCGCCTTCTCGACCCGCCATACCAGCAGTACTGGCTCCGACGACGATCTTGGTGGGGGCCAGGATGGAGGCGAGGGCTGCTCCTGCGGTCTGGGCTCCCAGGATAATGGCCGCACTGTAACCTAACAGCTGGGCGGTACGCAGTTGAAGTGCGCCGAAGACGACATTCGAGTTGGTGTTGCTGCCGGTCATGAATGCGCCGAGAGCACCGATCCAGGGGGCCATGATCGGGTATGCCCAGCCCATGCTGTTCGCCAGGCCGCGCGCCAGGGTGTCTGTCATGCCGGAACTCTGCATGATGACTGCCATAGCAACCATGGAAGCAATGCTGACACTGGACGACATCACCCGCTTCACCATCCCGGAGACAATTCTTCCGGGAGCACCGGGCTCATAAAGCTTCGCCTGCCGGTAAATGAAGTATGCCAGGATGGATGACACGGTCAGGATGGCGCCCGCGTGGCGGAAAGGCGTGATCTTGCGACCCGGCCCAGCAGCACTCACAAAACCCAGGGAGGTCTCCAGCTGAGGGAATTCGACCTGCAGGACGACTTGACCCAGGAATGCCTTGACGGTGGGGATCAACTGGACGCTGAGCGTGACGGCGATCAAGACCACATAACCGGATACCGCGATCAGCAGGGCGCGCCGGTCAAGGGTGCCATTATTAATTTGCTCTCCACGGTATCGGCGGGCAAGCGGGATGGAGATGATCAATCCCACCATCCCGGCCGTGAAAGCGCCGATATTCCACAAGCCAGATGTAGCCACAATGAATTGGGTCAGGCTCATCGAGAAACCGAGGATGAGGATGGGGAGGGCCAGGCGGCGCATGGCACGCCATCCATCTGCGGCATGGGCGACGAAAAAGCCAGTGACAGGACCAGCCAGTGATAGGAATAAAGCTGCCGGCGGCGCCAAGATTTCGGCGGGGAGCCCGGTGGCAGCCATCAAAGCGATGAAGGAAGAGCCCAACGAACCGAAGGTGACCGCCCAGCCGTGCCCCAGAGAAGGGATGACTACCGCTTGCAGCGGGGTAAAACCCAAGCCGACCAGAATTGGGGCGATCACGGCCACTGGAACTCCGAATCCACCGACACCCTGCAGGAAGGAGGCGAATACCCACCCGATGATCAAGGCCTGCATGCCCTTGTCCGCAGTCAAATGAGGCAGGGATTGCCCGATCGTAGTAATGGCTCCGGCTTCATCCGCCACGCGATAGAGCAGGAACGCAGCCCAGATTACGAAGAGCACATCGATGGTCAGCAGGAGCGCCTTGGCGTGCGAATAGGCTAGTAAATGTGCGCCAGCGCCGAAAAATGCGATGGCGATGATCAGCGCTGAAAGATAACCAACGCCGCCGGAGCGAGCCGCGCCCCAACGAAAGCCAACCATCAAAATCAGGATGAAGGCGATAGGGATGAAAGCCAGGATGAAGTTCATTTGTAGTTCAATGGAGAAATTTTAGAGGGGTGGCTCTTAGTTTGGTGTGTGAGTCATGCGGATTCCGTGTTGTTTGGTCGATCAGTATCACGGTTCAAGGTGTACCAGTAAATCCCGGCCGTGCCCAGTAGTAGAATCGGGAGCAGGATCAACCCGCCCTCGGGGCCGAACGCGCCGCCGGTGATCAGTTCGGGTCCGCTGGTGGATTGACGGATGAGCTGGTAAGAATACTGGCCGCTGACGGGAAAGCCAAACACCGTGCCTTCAAAAAAATTCCACCCGAGATGCAAACCAATCGGCAGCCACAACTGTTTCGTCCGCAGGTAACCATAAGCTAAAAATAAGCCGGAAAGGAATAATCCCAGGAAGGCGATCCAGGAAACGTTGGGATTTAACACATGGACTAGGGCAAAAACGGCGGAGGAGAGCAGCACACCCAGGGATCGGTTTAACCCTTCACTGAGGTTCTGCAGCCAATATCCACGGCTGACCAGTTCTTCCTGCCAGCTGACCAGGCCGAAGAGCAGCAGCATGGTCAGTATCGATCCGGTCAGGGTACCAAGGGGCTCGACCTGCCAGGCGTAGGATTCTACTTCCAGCCAACCGAAAACCCATTCCACCAGGTAGATCAGACCAATCATCAATCCGGTCAAGACGAAGCCAAAGGACAGGTCGTAGACGGCTTGCCAGTTTGCCTGCAAACCGAGGCTGGTGAAGGATCGCCGGTCGAGATATCTGCGAGCGATGAGGATCGAGAATGTGATCCCCAGGCTGGTGACCAGCGCGCTGATCAGCAGAAAACCAGCAAAAGAAATATTGGTCATTAAATTAAGCAGAAAGCTGCCCAGTGCACCAAATAGTGCCACGCTGAATAACATCAGCATACCTTGACCCAACAACCGCCAGCCAGCACGCAGGCGATTCTCATCAGCCGAGATGAAAAGTCTCTGCAGCCTGGTGCGGTTGGGTGGCGTCGATCCTTCCATAATCTTATTCTATCCGGTTCTGTCTGTATTCATGCTCACTTGAGGTATATCCCATCCGGGTCAAGATCCTCGCGCAGGATTTCCAATTCCTCAGCCCCGGGTGGTTCAGTGACCCGCAGCTGGGCGGCAACTTTGAGATCCCAGCCGGTGTTTTCACGGACCTGTTCCACCTCGATATTGGGGTGCAGGGCAGTCAGGGTCAACTCTCCATTTTCATCCGGTTCGAGCAAACCCAGGTTCGTAACGATAGCTTGCGGACCCTGGCCGCGTAAATTGGCCGCCTCGCGTTCTGCGCGCCCGTTGAGGAAACCGGCCGAGGTGCGAAAGTCCACCTTTTCTGGAAACCGCCGCTTCTGGTGCGGGGTCATAATGTAGCAGCGATTGGCCCAGGCGGCGATCTCCATCGAGCCGCCCGAACCGGGTAGGCGGACCTTCGGTTGCTGGTAGTCACCGATCACCGTGGCGTTGATATTACCGAAACGGTCGATCTGGGCACCGCCCAGGAAACCAACATCGATGTTGCCGCGCTGTAAATAGAGAGTGAAGATTTCGTACATGCTGCACACCGACAGCGCCCCGCTGACCAGGGTCGGATCGCCAATGGAGAGGGGCAGGCGTGAGGGCTGGGCGCCGATCACCCCCGCCTCATAGATCATCACCAGGCTGGGGGCATGTGTCCGCCGGGCAAGGTTGCAGGCCAGGTTGGGCAGGCCTACCCCAACGAAGACCACATCGCCATCCCGCAGCAGCCGGGCAGCGTTAATTGTCATCAATTCAGCAGCAGAATAGTCAAGTGTTTTTTTCATAAGATATCCGCTAATTTATGTCCCGCAGATCCCACTGCGGGACGCTCATTCGTGGATTAATACCTTCCATAGTTTACCGTCGCGCTGGGGCGTTCGGCGACTTGCAGACTGGTGTGAACCTCCGGACCCAATTTGTTCCAGTACTCGGTTCGATCTGCTACACCGAATACCCACTCATCAAGATAGGCCTGTACAGTATCTGGCTCGCGGCTGACGGCGTCCCACTCAAGATAGAAGGCATTATCGCGATCGTAATATCCCTGCGTATAGGACGGGTGCGCCGCGAAGGGGACATGGCAGACTGCATCAACGATGAATCCCGGGATCAAAGTCCGGTTGGGATCAGAGCGGATCACCTCGCTGCTGACGATCTCCTCCGCGGTTATGATCACCCTGTCGGCGGCAAACGCGGCCTCTTTTTGTTCGCCGATAATGCCCCAGATGTGGGCGTTTCCATCTGCGTCGGCTCTTTGCACATGGACGATGGCCACATCCGGATTGAGAGCGGGCACGGTGACAACCTCCTGGTCAGAATAAGGGTCTTTTACCCTGCGGTACTGCGGGTTGGCGCGCTCCAGATCAATCGCTGCGGTTGGATTCATGGGCATGAAGGGCAGCCCAGCTGCGCCGGCCTGCAGGCGGGTGATCATGCTGAAATGAGAGTATTCCTCCCATTCCAAATTTCCCGCTTCGATCTGCTTGCGGACGATGCGCAGCGATCCCACTCCGGGATTGCCCATGTAAGAGAAGATCACTTTGCGGGCACAACCTGCGGCGACGAGCTGGTCATAAATCAAGTCAGGCGTGGCCCGCGCCAACACCAGGTCCTTGAGACCCTGACGGATGATCTCATGCCCGGCAGCAAAGGGGATCAGATGTGTGAATCCGGCAGCATATACTGTGTCACCGGACTGGACATGATGCTGGATGGCGGTGGATAAAGGGACGATTTTTTCCATAGGCAAACCTGTTCCTGGTCTGGTGGCTAAAAGCAACAGGGATAAGGGGCTTTCTCTCCCTTATCCCATGCTGCTTGAGTCGGACAAATTTAAATCCTTCCAGACCGGATTACTTGATCAAGGTCTGGATTTGCTCGTGCATATAAAGGGGCAGGTAATAGTGCCCACCTGCGTTCTTGCCGGATGAGCCGGATCCTTTCCAACCACCAAAGGGTTGGAATCCAGGCCAGGCGCCCGTGGTGGCGCCATGCGGCCGGTTGGCGTAGTTGACGCCTGCCTGGATATTCTTGAAGAACCACTGGGCTTCTTCATCAGAGCCGTAAAAACCAGCTGTCAGACCGTAGGTGACGTTATTGGCTTCCTGCATTGCTTCATCCAGATTGGCTGCCTTGGTCAGGAAAGTGATCGGCAGGAACATCTCATGCCGCCACAGGCGATGGTCGAGGGGTACATCTGCCACCAATGTGGGAGCGCAGAAGTAACCCTTGGCATAGTCGCCATCGGTCAGGATTTTTCCTCCGGTCAGAAAAGTGCCAGCCTGGGAGACTTCCTCGGTGAAATCCTGGAAATCTTTGTAGGAGCTGCGGTTGATCACCGGCCCCATATAGACTTCACGATCGGTCGGATCGCCGACGACGAGTTTTTCGGTCAGTTCAACGACCCGGTCCACCACTGTGTCGTACAGCGGCTCTTCGATGATCACCCGTGAACAGGCGGAGCATTTCTGGCCCTGCAGGCCAAATGCTGAGCGCAGGATGCCGAGAGCTGCCCGTTCAACATCCGCATTGCGGGAGACAATGGTTGGATTCTTGCCGCCCAGCTCCAGAATGGCGGGACGGACATAGGGACCCTTGGCGAAATCGCGGAAGATGCCCATGCCAACATCGTAGGAGCCGGTGAAGGTCACGCCATCAACATCTGGGTTATCGATCAACGCCTGGCCGAGGGTGCTGCCAGGTCCGGTAACGAAGTTGAAAACCCCTTCCGGCAGTCCAGCATCCCGGAAGCATTCTGCCAGCAAGCGGACCACCCAGGGAGTATCCGTCGCAGGTTTCATCACGATCGTGTTACCAGCCACCAGGGCGGAGCCAGAGGGTCCACCGGTCAAGGCGGCGGGGAAATTGAAGGGACTGATCACCAGCCAGACGCCGTATGGGCGCAGGATAGAGACATTGGTGGCTGTGTAGCCAACCAGAGGATCGCGACCCATCTCAACTACATAACCATCATTCTTCTCCATCTGGTAGCATGCATAGCGGATCAGATCAGCGGTCTCGGCGATGTCGCCCAGCGACTCCATGCGGTTCTTGCCAACTTCGAGGGCCATTACCGCGCCGATCTCAAATGTCCGCTGATCGATGATTTCAGCGGCTTTCCGCAGTAAGCTCACCCGCTCCTGCCATGGCATCCCGCTCCACAGGGGAAAGGCCTGGCGAGCTGCAGCGATGGCATCATTGGCATCCTGGGCTGTCCCTTTTTGGAATATGCCCAGCAGCTGGTCTGTATTTGATGGAGAATGGTCCTCAAATTTTTCATCGGCGAAACGATCTTCACCATTAATGATCATGCCGTGTTCTTTCCCCAAATTGGCTTTCACGTCAGCCAACACGCTCTCGAAGCGCGTGTGCAGTTCTTCGGGGGGATCGAACATGGTGGCATAGGTTAATTTGAAAGTTGAGTCTGTCATCAGCACTATCTCCTTATTATGAGCATTTTGGGAACAACAGTCTTTGTGGATTCTCCTGAATTTCTTTGAAATTTGAAAATTTGAGCCTGCCCCGCTATTAGCGGGACACAATTACGCTTTTTTGTTTGTATATGGGATGTTCCACAAAGTTAAATTTCGACATTAAGTATAGTCCAGGCTACGAGACAAGTCAAAGATAGGTGGCGTGTTCTGCCTATGACAGATTTCCTGATTTGCTTATTGCAACTTAGCTACTTTTGCGCTAAACTCTATTCAACGTATTTTCCTCGTTTTTAATTCTAGTCAACCAGCATGTTTTCCAGCCATACCACTTATCTCGGGATAGATCCCACCGCCGGCGATAAACCTCTAACGTATGTTGCCCTGGATCAAGATCTCAGCTTGCTGGCGATCGGTCAGGGTGACATGGAAGAGGTGCTGGCATTTGTCGCCGGTCAGCGATCGGCCGTGATCGGCGTATGCGCGCCAAGCAGTCCCAACCTGGGGCTGATGGATCGCGCAGAAGTGCGCGAACGTCTGTCCCCAGTGCCAAGGCCTGGTCGTTGGCGGAATTTCCGGGTGGTTGAGTATCAGCTGCGGCAGCACAATATTTATATGCCCCAGACTTCAGCCCAGGCAGAATCCTGCCCCCGCTGGATGCAGCAGGGTTTTACCCTCTACCAGAGATTGAAGCACCTGAATTACCTACATTATCCCCAAAAAGATGCCGATCACCAATGCCTGGAAGTTTACCCGCATGCCTGTTTTGCTGCTTTGCTCGAGCATTTACCACTTACCAAGCATTCATTGGAAGGCCGCATCCAGCGCCAGCTGGTCCTCTATAAATGTGACTTGGATATCCCTGATCCGATGTACATTTTCGAGGAGATCACCCGTCATCGCCTGCTGCAAGGCATTTTACCGATCGAAGAACTTTACCAGGTGGAAGAACTTGATGCGATGGTGGCAGCTTTCACCGCCTGGATGGCAGGCACTAAGCCGGATCAGGTTTCGCTACAGGGGGATTCAAGGGAAGGCCAGATTGTTATTCCTGTCGCCGAGATTCTGAGCAGGTATCCATAGTCGATATGCCCAAACATAATATAAAACTTATCATCAACCCCAATGCGGATTTAGGTCGCGCCTGGCGATGGGGGACTGATTTACGTTCGGTGGTTGAAGAGTTTGGTGGTGCAGATTGGACTGGGACAGTTTACCCGGGCCATGCGGAAGACTTAGCGCGCCAGGCAGCCGAAGATGGTTATGAAGTGGTGATCTCAGTGGGTGGAGATGGTACCACTCACGAAGTGATCAATGGACTGATGCAGGTACCAATAGAAAGCAGGCCGCGCCTGGGGATCGTGCCGGTGGGTACAGGCAATGATTTTGCCAGCAATGTTGGGATGCAGACCGAGCCCGCCAAAGCGATGCGCCAGGTGTTCACCGGAGAACCTAAATTTATCGATATCGCCCAAATCCAGAGCGGAACACGCATAGAATATTGGGATAACACGTTGGGCATCGGATTTGACGCCAAGGCAACCATCCATTCACGGACTGTGCCGGTTTTAAGCGGGTTCCCGGTATATTTAATCGCTGCTATCAGGGCGATTATGTTAGATCATGATCCAGCGATGATCCTGTTTGAATCCGACCAGGAGACCTGGGAAGACGAGAATCTGTTGATCGTGCTGTGTAATGGCCCCCGCGAAGGGGGTGGATTTCATGTGGCGCCAGATGCCGTGGTTGATGATGGTTGGCTGGATTATGCCGCCATTACAAGTGTCTCCCGGCTGATGATGTTCCGCCTGATTCCAGAGGTCTTGAAGGGTACTCACGGGCGCTTCCCTCAGGTGCGGATTAACAAATTCCGGGAATTAAAAATAACCTCCGATCGACCGCTGGTGATCCACACAGATGGTGAGATCTTTGCCGGATTTGGTACGGATGTGCGTGAGATTTCAGTAAAAGTTTTACCGTCCGCTCTCGAAGTTATTATCTGACTCCTGTGAAGTGATTTAATGCCTGATCTTGCTCATAGCCTGGGTAGATATGACCTGGGATATTTACAGATTGTTGCTGAATTGTGGGGAGTTGAATTCACTGACAGCGAGCTCAACCTGGGAATAGATAGTTTGGTGCCGGTCATGCTCGATGGCCAGCTGATTCAGGAGGTCATCGCTTCATTACCCATTGAAGCCCAGACAGCCATTACGGATTTGCTAAATAATGAGGGCCGCATAGCCTGGTCGCTGTTTAAACGCCGCTACGGAGAGGTACGAGAGATGGGATCAGGACGCAGGGACCGGGCGAGACCATATCTCGATCCGATATCAACCGCAGAAGTTCTTTTCTATCGGGCATTGATCGGACGCACTTTTTACGATACGCCCGGCGGCCCAGAAGAGTTCGCCTATATTCCCGATGATTACCTGCCGCTATTAGCAGCAGATCAAATAAAAGCTGACCGACTCCTGGGACGAGCGGCGCATGCAGGTGAACATGACCATGTATGGTCTGCTTCCGACCGAATTCTGGCTGATGCCTGCACCTTGCTGGCCGGAATGCGTATGGGGCTGTCGAAAATAGATGCTTATTTCACCTCCTTTCCTGGTAAGTATCCTTTGAGCGCAGAATTCTTAAAGGCACTTTTAGATGCGGCTGGTCTCCTGGATGAGCATGGATTACCCAACCCCGAGCCGACTCGTCTCTTCCTGGAAGCTGAGCGAGGGCGGTCTTTCGTCCAATTGGTGAGCAGCTGGAAAGCATCCAAGCGATTGAACGAACTGGCGCTGTTGCCGGATTTGATTCTCGAGGGGGAATGGCGAAACGATCCTTTGCTGGCGCGGGAAGCCTTGCTCGAGTTCCTGGAACCTATCCCGCAGAACACCTGGTGGAATATTGAATCATTCATCACCGCCATTCAACAGCACTACCCGGATTTTCAACGCCCCGCAGGAGATTATGATTCCTGGTTCATCCGGCTGGCTGAGCAGGAACAAGCTCAGGAGGCTGAGTATTTGCGCGGGTTTGAAAATTGGGAAAAGGTGGAGGGCAGGCTGCTTCGCTACATGATCACAGGTCCGCTGCATTGGCTGGGAATGCTCGATCTGGCTGCGCCGGATGTAGACCAAGCGCCAGCTGCATTTCGCACTTCCAGGTGGTCGGCTGTCCTGCTTCAAGGTCAACCTCCAGAGGGTTTACCTCTCGAGGAGGCGAAGATCCTGGCTCGTTCGGATGCCAGGTTGATTCTCTCAACCCGTGTCCAGAGGTCAGTTCGCTACCAGGTTGCCAGGTTCAGCGAATGGGAGAACCTCGATCGGGAGAACTATCACTACCGGCTGACACCCTCATCTTTAGAGCGCGCCAGTGAGAGCGGATTACGCATCAATCATTTGCTGACCATCTTACGAAACCATGCCGAAGCGGTCCCGCCCAGCCTGGTGACCGCGCTTGAAGGCTGGGATCAGCACGGGCGGCAGGCGCGCATTGAGGGAGTCCAGGTTTTACGTTTAAGCTCCCCTGAAATCTTGCAGGAGCTGCGCGCATCTCGAGCGGCCCGTTTTCTGGGCGATCCCCTTGGACCAACCGCAGTGATCGTCAAATCCGGGGCGCGGGAAAAGGTGTTGACGGCCTTGGCAGAAATGGGGTACCTGGGGGAAATTACCGACCAAGAATAATGGGGTTGGTTATAAATAGAACCTCTTGTTAGTGATAATATTCACTAATTTGATTTAAAGTTATAAGTTAGTTATAATGTGAAAAAAGGAACACAGTAGACAGCGGGGAAATCATCGCGGTGGTGGAGAAGCATAAAGGAAACATCAACCATTGCCATTTATATTCTGCCGCTGTATGGTTTGCTGCGGCATTTTTTGTTGTCTGTATAGCACGGGAGGAATTTGAACGATGCAGAAAATCCGATCAACAAAATTCATTAGGACTTTAATTGCCATATTGGTATTCCTGAGTTTAACCAACCAGGGAGTACCCAGCCCGAAGATTGCTCATGTCTGGGATGCCATTGATCGGGAGAGTCCGTCAGGCGAGGTGAGCACGATAGAGATGGAAAATTCAGCAGAGTCGGTTGCAGC
>JBFFEL010000075.1:0-18294 GCA_041558875.1 Anaerolineales bacterium | reverse complement strand
ATCGTGCTCTGGCTCAAGCGGTATTTAACCACAGATTGGAGTTCATCTTTTCGCATGATGGTCCAGTTAACTCCTTGGAATTATCCCAAAACGGCGAACTGCTTCTCACCGGAAGTGATGATGGCTCCGTTCGGATATGGGACACATCAACTGGGAGAGAAATCCATTCGCTGGTTGAAGGAAATCCAGTCACTGCAAAATGGTCACCAGACGAGTCCTCCATTCTAACTATTGGTAGAGATAAATTATCTACCGGAGTGTGGAATTCACGTACAGGTGAATTAAGGCATTCCCAACAATTCACTTCTGAAATAAAATACCGTGCATTTAATTGGTTCCCATGGTCCCATCAAGGAGATCGTTATGTGGTTGCCCATAATAAGGAGGCAACCATTTGGGATGCAGGCAATGGAACAAAAATCAATACTTTGTCAGCACATAAAGATGTTATTTCAGATGCTTCCTGGTCACCGTCAGATGAAATTGTTGTCACTGTGAGTGAGGATAATACTGCAATTTTGTGGGATGTAAACACTAACCAGGCACTCTTCACCTTCACGGGGACTGATTGGGGGGTGAAATTTGGTTCCTGGTCATCTAATGGAGATTGCTTTTCTCTGCGAGGATTTGACCGAGTCAGCATATATGAAACCAGTTCTGGTGAAGAGGTTCTCAGGATTCCTCTGCCCAAATTATGGACTAACTTCACAAGATTTTCACCGGATGGAACAAAGATCATTACTTCGATTTACCAGGATGGTACGGCCCGTTTATACGATGTTGCGACAGGGCAGATGTTATCCATAATTTCTGGATTGACACAAGGTTTCGGAATTAGTTGGTCGCCGGATGCTGATTTTGCCAGCGTTGTTGGAATAGATGGGAGCATCAGAATTTGGGATACTAGATCCGGATTGGAGACACAAAAACTTCTGTTTTCTGGTGTCAATTATTGTGAGTGGTCACCATCAGGGGATAAAATATTCGCTGCTGGGAAGGAATCCTCTGATATCAAAGTATTCAAATTATCCTCGGCGTCAGTTACGTTCCCCGGGTTACCAGGTATTGTTGGATTTGGAGCCTGGTCTCCGGATGGTCAATATATTGGACGCGGATTCATCGATGGCCTTGTGAAAGTCTGGGATGTTGGAACGGGCGAGATGATATTCAATTTTAAAACCGGGGATGCTGAAAAAGCTTCACTTGCAACTGGGATTAAATGGTCTCCTTCAGGTGACCGAATCTTGACGTGGAACAATGATGGCACAGCCCGCATTTGGGATTCTTCAACTGGGGATATGTTGCTGAATTTTTCTGGACACACAGCTGGAGTATTTATTGGGGACTGGTCACCAGATGGGAATCGGATTGTATCGTCAACATTTAATGATGCCGAAGTGATTGTGTGGGATTCCATCACTGGGAAGATTATCTGGCAGATCACGAATCTTGAGACCGATGGTAGTTTTGCCAAATGGTCTCCCAGTGGTCATAAGATCATAACAACAGGATCGAATCGGCAAGGCACAATTCGTGATCCTGGAACAGGCGAGGTGATTTTCCAGCTATTCCCAGAGGATCATCCAGATTGGGTTGAAGGAGCAGCCTGGTCCCATGACGGGAAACAGATTGCAGTCTTCAGTTCTGGCGCTGGGCAACTCTTCGATTCACAATCTGGCGAGGTGTTGCTATCACTATCGTCCAGACATACATCATCTGTGTGGGATGTTTATTGGTCTCCAACTGATCAATTAATCTATACCCTGGGTGGAGATGGAACCTATCGCATTTTTGATGCTCTAACTGGTAGAGAGCTGTTACTTTACGAATTAGGAGGCTGGCCTGCTGGCTCACTTTCTCCCGATGGAACACAAATGATGATCGGAACGAATGATGGCATTACCAGCATTTTCCAAACCTGGGAAACGCCAGAAGAACTAATAGCTTACGCAAGGCGGTGCTGCATATTGCGAGATCTTACACTGGAAGAGCGTGATCTGTTCGGGTTGGTACCACGTTGAAGCGAAATTCCTTTGATCGCCGGAATATAAATAATGCTCGAGCAAATTCTCTTCCCACGTGGATCGAGGTTTGGACAAGAGAGCGAATCAAAAGCGGAGGCCTGTAAAATGCCTCCGCTGCAATAACTCGGTTAATCAGCAACGATTGGTTTAAGAAAACAAAAATTTAAGGATTATTCCACTGGATATGTCGGCTGCCGGGTGGCAGATCGAGGGGCGTGGCCAGCCAGTCTTCGCGGTTAACAATCATGAGATCATCTTCGAGGAATGAACCGCCACCCGGATCAGGATGCAGGAAGATCAGCTGGCTGCTGTCCGGGCTCCATAAGGGCGTGGCGCCGCTGCCTAAATTTGTGAACTCGCTGCCATCAACCCGCATGACGACAAGATTGGGAACACGACCTAAACCCTGGGTAGTGAAAGCCAACCATTCTCCATCCGGGCTCCATTGGGCAGGCGAACCCCAATATCCTGAACCTCCTCCCATCGGCTGAAACTGGTGCACGAATTGGTGTGAATTTGATTGCAGATCGAATATCACCAGGGCTATCACCCAGTCTCCACCACTAAATGAACCGCCCACCCACCAGGCAAGCCGGGCGCCATCCGGGGACCAAGAGGGGATGCCTAGTTTGAAGTCTTCTGGCGGAATTAATCCAAACTCTCCAAAATTAAAAGGCTCTCTGCCGGTGTCCAGATGATAAAACCAGGCTGCATCGCCGGTAATGTATAAGATGGTGTTCCCATCCGGAGAAGGAGCTGGGCGCCAGAAAGAAGAGTTTTCATCCAGCACCTGGTAATCGCTCCCATCCTGGCGCATGATGGAAACCTGGCCGGATCCCATCCCCGACCATTGGTCCTCGACAGATTTGAAGACGATCACCTCCGGGTTGGCTGGCCACCACTGCCCACCCCCTTCCAACCGGTTGGTATCTGCGGTGAGGTTCGTTTGCTCGTCACTGATTAAATCCACAATCCAGATATCATCATCACGCTCCAGGAGGACCTTGCTGCCATCTGGTGAAAGCTTGGCATCCCGCTCTGGGTATAAAAACTGGGGAAATCCGTTTGCATCAATCCGCCAGGTCTCCTCCGCGGGGAGATCGCTGTAGACCAATCCGGCGATATCCTGGTATGGGCCGCTCCCTGTGAACCCACCAGGTGGGGGTGGTACCTGTTCTGGGGCATACCAATCGCAGATATCGATGCCTTCGGTCGTCTCCCCGGGTAGGACATTGAATTCCACCAAGCTGTGATCGGTGCATTCCACGTTCAAGCCACAGACAACTGCTGCAGAATACATGCCGCCGAATGGGGTTTCCCCCACGTCTTGCAGGGGAGCGAAGGCGACATACTCCCCAGACTCGAGTTCGAACATGTAATTATCCTGGTTTTCTGCGACTTGCATCTGGGTGAATTCACCCGTCGTGGTGTCCTGGAAGTAGACTGTCATGCTGGGGATAAACTCGCTGGGGAAGCATATTTTTCCCGTCACGGCACCCGTGGATTGAATTAGCTCAGGCGTATCAGTGGGAGGGATGGTCGTAGGTGTGGATGGGATTTCATCAGTAGATTCTTGAGTTTCTGGGATAACACCAACCTCCAATGTGCCGCCGAGGGGAGCGCAAGCACTAAAAAAAAGACCGATTATGATTAGTGGATAAAACCATTTTTGACTCATTTGTAAAATTCCTCTTGATAAATATAGTGCACTTGTAAATGCCTTTTTGATTAGATTATCTACCACCCTGGGGCATAGCCGAAGGGCCTCATCTGGAGGCTCAGCAGGAGATACCTCCCCCGGTCTGCCCCCCGGTCGCTGTGCTTCCGGGGCAGGCTCTTCCCGGGACAGGCCCTCGGTCCGTCCGACCAAGGAGGGGCTCGCGCTCCAGGATGACATAGACATTAAACTCGGTTATTCTAGCGAGAAATTCCAGTTAGATTCATATAGACCATTGTTCAAGATCACCGCCAGGCGATGACCTGGGCTTCGCTGGGCAAAGGAGTCAGCTGGTGTTCTCCAGCCACCAGATCGAACGCCCAGGTTTTGCTTTCCCCTGAATTCCGATCAAACCTGGAATAGGTCAGGATTTTCTTGCCCCTCGTCCAGGGGCCGAAGACGGGATTGCTGGTGCCAGTCCCCATGAACCATTCCTGCTGCGGATCGAGTAAATTCACCAGCCACACCCCGCTGCTTTCGGGATTCTGGTCAAACACTGAGAAAACGAGCCATTCACCATCCGGACTCCATTGCGCTGCTGGCGGAGTGACATCCATCCCGAGCCCCTGGTACGGGTGGATCAGCCGGAAGGTTTTATTCGTCAAATCAAAGATACCGTAGCCCTGGGTCGCCTCATTTTCGAAAAATCCACTTACAGACCAAGCCAGCTCATTACCAGCCGGCGACCAAGAGGGACTGGCAATCGCCTGACCTTTGGGGCTGTCCATACCGTACTCCCGGGGATCAAAAACTTCAATCCACCCCTCGCCCAAGTGGTAAAGAAATGCGGTCTCTCCAGCCCCGTAGGCGATGGTACCTCCATCATGAGAAGCGGCAAAGTTGCCAGCATTGTTCTCGTCGTCGATGGTGCGTTGATTGGAGCCATCCATATCAATAATGTACAGACCACCGGTATAACCAGGTCCGATCTCCTCGCCAACAGGCAATGCGGTGAACAGTAATTCTTCGGGTAATCCAACTTCGAAATGGAAACTGGTTTCACGCAGGTTGGGAGTATTTGTGAGCTGGTATTCCTCCCCGGTAAACAAATCAACGGCCTGTAAATCATTATTTGCAGCGTAAACTCCATATGGGCCTGAATACGGGATCGCCAGCTCCGATCCACTGTGGAGCAACCTTGAGTCGCCATTCACTTCAACCCAGAAATATTCACCCTCTGTTGTCTTGTAGACCATGCCCGCCAGCGGCTGCATCGTAACTCTGGGATCGGGAGGCAGCGAAGAAAGGGAATACCAATCACAAATATCGATCGAGTCCAGCGTTTGCCCGGATGAGACTTCGAATTCCACCAGGGTGTGATCGGTGCACTCATTACCAAACCCACATAAAACCAGATTTGAGTAAGCGCCGCCAAAAGTCGCACCACTATTTATATATGCAAAAGCGATGTATCTTCCGGGCTCGAGATCGATATTGTAGCTGGTCTGGTTTTCAGCTATTGGTACCTCGGTCAAAATTCCGGTGGAGGTTTCCTGGATGAACAGCGTCATGGCAGGCAGGTGTCCGCCGGGAAAGCAGACCTTGCCTGCAATTGTCCCAGGTATTTCACTAGAATCCAGCTCCGATCCAACCTGGGGGTTGGGCGGAACGTCTTCCTGGGCATACCAGTCGCAAATGTTTACCCCGCTGGTTTCCTCACCCGGGTTGACCTCGAATATTATGGGAGCATGATCGGTGCATTCAGCACCCAAGCCGCAGGCAACCGCCTGGGAGTACATCCCCCCCGGTCCTGGTTCGTCAAGCGGATAAGCGTAAGCGATATAAGCACCAGGTGGAATGATGATCGAATATGAATCCTGATCTTTTGGATGGTCTTGATAAGCGAGGTCGCCGCGGGTGATTTCCTCGAAGTAGAGTGTCATTTCGGGGATGGACTCGCCAGGGAAGCAGACAGATCCAGTCACAGTACCATTGTCAAACTGAGCGACTTGCGGGACTTCTGGTTCCAGTTCACTCGCTAAAACTTGGGCATCCCTGGGGGTAATGATGATCGATTCTACGGGCAGCTTATTGATCAAATCCTGCGGATCGGTGGCCATGTGGTGGTGCAATCCCACGATGCGCCCGTCTTCCACAAAGACTGTAACCGGCATGGGAACCGCGTTCATCTCCCGGGAGAAAATCACCCCGTATTCCCTGGCGGGCGAGTTTTCAGCCTGGAGGACATCTTCCGGGACGCGATAAACAGCGAATAAATCCATAACGGTAAAGTCCAAGGCGCTCTCAACCGTATCAGGCCTGGAATATGTCCCCTCACCAGCCAGGATCGGAAGCACTTCGACCAGGGTTCCTTCAGCCTCTCCGAACTCGCACTTGGGAGGGCCGCCCAATCCATCAGCTTTGGTGCAGGCGGTAGTTGTGTAGCTGACCAGCTCAGTCCGCTCCATTATAGATCCAAAGAGAAATGCCTCGATGACTGGCTTGATCTCTTCCATCTCAATGGTCGTTGAAAACTGGACCTCCTGAGGCACCAATCCCACCTCGAGAGTCCCTGGAAGGACGCTGCAGCCGGCGAAAACAGGCAGCAGGATCAGGAATAACCAGAAATTAAACTTGGAGTTGAAAATATTGAGTATGTTCATTTCGGCTCTCTAATAATCGCTCTGATCCTGGAAACAGAATATGGAGCGAGGATTTGTGAACATAATGTACCCCAGGCCTGTTACTGCTGGTCAACAGCAGGAGTGCTGTCTGGTAACTGGATGTTACAGATTGGTAACTTCACCGGTGGGGATTTTCATCGTTACTACGGTGCCCTGGCGAACCCGGCTGCGGAGTATCACCTGTCCCCCATGCCTTTCGGTGATAGCGCGCACCAGAGCTAGTCCTAATCCGCTTCCAGGCACGCCGCGGGCGCTGCGCCCGCGATACAGCTCCTGCCAGACAAATGGAACTTCAGCCTCTGGTA
This sequence comes from Anaerolineales bacterium, assembly GCA_041558875.1. Lineage (GTDB taxonomy): Bacteria > Chloroflexota > Anaerolineae > Anaerolineales > UBA4823 > PFL25. The sequence continues at coordinate 11,624 of JBFFEL010000075.1, read as the reverse complement.
TACCTGGTCCGGTGTCGGCCACCTCGATGGTGACCATGGCATCATCTTCGAAGGCACGCACTTCCACTGTTGCGCCTGGTTCGGAGAACTTGACCGCGTTACCGAGTAGATTGAGCAGGGCGAGCATCAGCAGGTCCTCGTCGCCTTGAACCTCGGGTAACGGCCAGGGAGCGTGAGGCAGGCTGAGAGTGATTGAATGCTGGGCAGCTTCCGGCTCTTCCTGAATAATTTCTACGGCCTCTTTGAGCATGGCGGACAAATCGACCGGGGACCGTTCGATGGGGCGGGTTTCCAGCTCCGCCAGTTTGCGTAGATCTGCGACCAGCCGGCTGAGACGAAGGGTTTGCGTCTTAATGCTGTCAATGGCCGGTTCATTGGCGGAATCATCCAGGTTCGCCAGACCGGCTTGAATGGCTGTGAGTGGGTTCTTCAGCTCATGATCCAGGCGCTGGAGAAATTGGCGGCGTTCTTCGGCAGCCGTAGCTTGAAATTGGATGAACTCCTGGTTGAACTGGTGTTCCTGCCAAAGGAATATGCCCCAGATGATGAAAAGTAAGAGGGAAAGAAGAATCCCGAGCAGCAGGGCCAGGGTGCCTAAGTCTATGCGCGTGAAGAGAACCGAATTATCGACCCAGCCACGCTCCAGGATAATCTTTAACAGCACACCGAATACAAAGGGCAGAAGAAGCAAGAGCCAGATGCGTTTCATTTTCCGCTCTCGACCGGATTGATGAAGCGATAACCCAGGCTGGGTACGGTCTCGATATAAGTTGGATCGCCGGCATCATCCCCCAGGGCACGGCGCAGCTCGGCGATGCGGGTGTCGACTGCCCTCGAACCGACCGGGTACTCCCAGCCCCAAACAACATCCAGCAGGCGTTCGCGATTGAGCAGCTCGTCTGGATGAGTCATCAAATATTCGAGCAGCACCAGGGCTTTTGGGGTCAGGTTCAGTTCCTCTTCACGCAGGTATGCTCGCCGGGACTGGCGGTCAAAGCGCAGCTCGCCGCTGACCAGCACCCAGGCCGCACTCAGCGGAGGGCGACCAGGTCTGGCGCGGCGTAAAACAGCCCTCATGCGGGCAACCAGCTCGTGGGGATCAAATGGCTTGTTGAGATAGTCATCAGCGCCCTCCTCCAAAGCCATGGCGCGTTCGCTGGCCTCCCCGACCTGGGTGAGCAAAATAACCGGGGTCCAATCATCCGCCTGGCGCAGCTGCCGTAATACTTCGCGCCCGTCAACCTTGGGCATCAACACGTCCAGGACGATCAGATCGGGTGGATTCTGAGCTACCTTTTGCAGCGCTTCCTCGCCATTCCCGGCGACCGAGGTTTCGAATCCGGAACGGCTGAGGTATGCGGACAGGTTGGAAGTGATATCCTGCTCGTCATCGACTAATAATATATGTGTCTTCTTCTCCATAATCACCTTTTGTTGCCCCTGGGTTTGTCATGTTTGGTTTAAATTGAAACCCCTAATTGTATACCGAGATACTTAGATCGCTGAAAAGAAATTAGTCACGGATCCAGAGTGGAAAGGGCTTGCGCTTCAACAATCCTTCGCAGGTTCTCTCGACAGGTGTGGGACAGGTTCGGGATTAGCTGAATCATTTGAAATACTGGACCCATGTGAATTAGTTTTTGGTCTCATTTCAAAGTATTCTATGATCTAGATTGATGGGCCGCGAATTTTCTAAGAAGTTAATCCACCGGGCAAATAAAATATGGATCAATATTATCACCGCCTTCTGAGACCCATCCTTCGAGCCCCGAATCCAACTCAACTTTCCACCAAAACCAGTTATTGGCACATGCTGGCCCCTCTATAATCATGAAATCTGTGCCTGTTTTAATACCTATCAATTCCTTACCATCAAGGCCGGGATCTTTACGCACAATTAAATCATCAGATTGCGTGCATACTCTGGCCTTCTCGCCGAGCTTCATACGTTGTGAATGTGCTCTTGGACATCCTTAATCAATATTAGGAGGTGGCAAAATTATCTCTTGTGCATTCCTTTCAAAATTTATTTCCGGTGGTATGCCGAAGTCCGAGTCAATTCGCAGGATGTTGCCGTTTTCTACCTGCAAAGTGACGATAGTATGCGGATCTATTGTTTGAAAGGCGATCCCGTATTCGCCTGCCGGATAATCCTTTGAAGAATATGCTTCATCTGAAACGCGATACACTGCGTACAGACCAGCTACATCTATCCCCTGCCAATTGTTTAATTCATCTCTGCGCAGGTGGGATCCCTCTCCGACTCCCAGGAAGGGGAGCACTTCAACCAACGTGCCTTCTGCCTCTCCCACTCTACATTTTTCCGGTCCACCCAAGGCCATCACATGGGTGCAGCCTGATGTTGTAAATTTAATCTTTTTCCGGAACTCGTTCATGTTCTCCGCCAACACTATATCAATAATTTGATCGACATCATCCATACCAGTCCGAATATCTGCATTGTGAACTAAAACCTCGGGAACCAATACCCCCGAAACTTTCTCTGTTGCCGTCGCAGTAGGTGGGCGCGCCTGGCTGGTAGCAGTCTTCTCAGCCGCGCTTGTGGCGAAGTAAGCAGCGTTTTGGGTCTTGTTAATGTTCAGCATGGCCTGTTGGCTGGCTTCTACGATGGCAGTAGGATCCGGAGTGGGTGTTGTGGTTGCGGTGAGCGTCGGTGAGATTGCCATGGGCGTCGGCGTCGCTGTCGGACTGCTACAGCTACCCAAGAGCACCAGACCAACAACTGCCATAAAAGTTAAGTAAACGGGTTGCGGTGTTCGACTCACAGTATTCTTCTTAACAGAACTTACGCAGAATAATAGCACCTTCGCAACAGAATAATGTCCTATTTTTTGCATAATAGAGGATTTTCTGATTCCCATCTTTTCTTCCTTGATTGGTTGACGTAGCATCCGGGTGTGTATTTTGATGCGTTTTTTACCTGCTCGAAGGGTTTGTGGGGAGAATTGATCATAGCAGATCTTCAGGCTGGAGAGGTAGGTGCCGGATGCGCTTACCGGTAGCGTTATAAATCGCGTTGAATACTGCCGGTGCGACCGGTGGGACGCCCATCTCACCTACTCCCGTAGGGCGTCTGTCGCTGGGGACGATGTGTGTCTCAACCTGGGGCATTTCGTCCATGCGTAGCAATGGATAATTGTCGAAATTGCTCTGCAGAACCCTGCCATTCTCAAATTCGATGCCGCTCTTCAATGCCGCAGTCAATCCCCAGGCTATCCCACCTTCCATCTGAGCTGCGACCATGTCTGGATTGATCACCAAACCACAATCTATGGCACAGACAACACGGTGAACCCGCACACCTCCCTCCGGTGTCACTGAGACTTCCGCCACCTGGGCGACAGGGGTCACGTTCCAGGTGGACCAGCAGGCGATACCGCGCCCCCATCCCTCGGGCAGCGGCTCACCCCAGCCAGCTTTGTTGGCAGCTAACTCAACAACCTGGTGTAATAAACCTTCTGTCAGTTCCAGGCGCAGATCGTAAGGATCTTGTTCCAGGGCTAATGCCATCTCATCAATAAAGCACTCGCGCACAAAAGCGTCGGTGAAGTTGGTCACCGATCGCCAGGCATAAGTCAGCTCATCCCATCCCTGGTAAGTCTTTGAGCGGATGGTGGGCATCTCCAGATTTTCTAAATCTGCAAAGGCATAGTGAACGCTCAGCGGGTGGAAGAATCCTTGTTGAATATCTTCTTCTCGTGTCCACAATAATTTTATCGGCGCGCCAACCTGGGCGGAAATCTGCACCGCTTGATCCACGTAATCCACCTGCAAACGGCGCCCGAAACCACCCCCGACACGTGGGATGTTAATTTTGATGTTTTCCGGTAGCAAGCCGGTGATTCGCATGATGCTTGATAAGGCTCGTTCGGGATTTTGGGTTGGCGCCCAAATCTCACAATAATCCCGTCCTACATCAGCGATGCAGTTCATCGGCTCTTGTGGAGCATGGGCATAGAACGGTATCTCATATTTGGCGTGAAACCTGCTGGGGTCCAGGCTGCTGTCAGCATCAAAGTCAAAATTGAACTGCCCACGAATATCTGCGCTGGATAAAGTGGCATATCTGCCCTCGTCCCAGGTGACTTCCAGTGCGAGCTGGCCCTGCAGAGCTGCCCAGGTGCTGTCTGCTACGACCGCGAGGCCACCATCAACTTGAAAGACCTGCTGCACACCAGGAACTGCCAGTGCCTTGCTGGAGTCAAAATCAGCGACGCTTCCCCGCACGACGGGACAGCGCAACAAAGTCGCGTACAACATGCCTGGAAGATTGAGATCAAGAGCATATTGCAGGCTGCCGTCGACAATCCCCTGGCAGTGCTGGTGGCCAATTGGTGTGCCGACAATATTGTATTGTGAAGGGTCTTTTCTTTCGGCCAGCTCGGCAGCCTCAGAAATATCAATTGTGGCAGCTGTTTCCACCAGCTCACTGTAGGTGAACTCCTCCCCGCTTTCGTCATGGATTACGACCCCATCCTTGGTGCGCAGCGACTCGTAAGGAGCATCCAGCAATTGGGCGGCTGCGGAGACCAGCATAGCCCGCGCAACAGATCCAGCCTCGCGCAAGCGATTGAAATAGGAGCTGATGCTGTCGCTTCCGCCTGTGCGCAGGTCGCCGTAAACTCGCTCGATGGGACTGTGCTCGACCTGGACCTGGTCGAGGGGTAAATCCATCTCCTCGGCGACCACCATAGCCAGTGAAGTGAGCGCCCCTTGCCCTAATTCCGTTCTGGGTACGAAAACAGTGACCTGTCCCATTCCGTCCACCTGGATGAAGATACCAGCCTCAAAGGTTGCATCGGGATCAGGTGTCGGCTTCGGCGTTGGCGTCTCTGTTGGCAGGGGGGTTGGTTGATCTGTTGGTGCAAGCGTGGCAGTGGAAGATATGGTTGGGGCTTCACCGCACCCGGAAAGATAGACCCCCACCAGGAAGCCGGCGCTACCTGTGGCAAAGGATTTGAGAAACTCCCGGCGGCTGAGTTCGGTGGTGTGGGTCATGCTCCACCTCCGTTCGCTGCCACCTGGATCGCCTTCTTGATCCGCTGGTACGTTCCGCAGCGGCAGAGGACACCGGCCATAGCATCATCGATCTCAGCCTCGTTTGGGTTAGGATTGGTGAACAGCAGCGCCGCGGCAGCCATAATTTGGCCTGGCTGGCAGTAGCCGCATTGGGGCACCTTCTCGGTGTCCCAGGCACGCTGGAGGGGATGGTCGCCCTCCGGGTACAGCCCTTCGATGGTGGTGATCGCTTTAGATGCAGCAGCAGAAACGGGCGTTATGCAGGCGCGAAATGGCTCTCCGTCCATGTGGACGGTACAGGCTCCACACAAACCCTCTCCGCAGCTGTATTTTGTGCCGGTGAGTCCAAGGGTGTCGCGCAGCACCCACAGCAGGGGCATTTCAGCGCTGACATCGACCTGGTAGGTTTCTCCGTTAATGCGCAATGATGTTGAGGGCATGTGTAAAACCTTTCACAGTATTTGAGTTGCGCTGACAAGAGGATGTGATTTGAGGCTGAAGAATTGGATGGGGTCGAATCTTAGTGGCAGAGAAGTTTGAATCCAGTTCTCTGGTCCCCCGTTTATATCTTCCTGGATTTTTGCGGCTGACGATTGTGATCACCATGAATCTTATAGTAAATATACTTGCCCGAATGGATTTAGGTTTAATTTGAGATTGAATTCTTCGTCCCAAAAATCTGCTGGAAAATAACCCAACCGAGGATGATTATCTCACTTTGTTGTAACACCCGGATGGTAGCCCGGTTACAAAGTTGTAACACCTGATTTCCCCCGTGTCGGAAGAAATCATTCATTTATTATCTGGAAAATGGATATCATCATTTCTTGAGAACTAAACAGAGAGAGTCCTCATCCTCTATCTCGCTGTACCTGGTGATCTCCAATACCTCAAAGCGGGATTCAACCGTAGCGAGCAGAAGATCTTCCGTGTAGTATTGAAAGCGGAGATCGTGCATGTTCTCTTCGTGATCCCCATACCAGAAGGAATGAAACATGATACTGCCTGGGTTGAGGATCTCTTTCTGTCTCTGGAATGACTCCCTTAATTCACCTGGCGACAAATGATGTAAAATCTTGTTTGAGTAGATGCAGTCGAAATTTCGATCTGTTTCGATGGATACGACATCCAGAAGTAGAAGGTCTGCATCGGGATTCTTTTGTCGATGAATGTTGAGAAAGGTCCGGGCATTATCGGAGCCTTTCACCCGGTAAGAACGGCTCAAGAGATCGAGATCTTTGCCGGGTCCCATGCCCAACTCCAGCACAGTTGCGCCACTGGGGAGGTATCCTTTCAGCACTTGGATCAGCTCATGATCATCATAACCCTCGGCCATATCAATATATTCTCGGGCGTTTTTCTCGTCTTCGTAATAATTTCTCATCGGGTTAGATCAAGTCAAGAAATCAATGCCATTTTTAGTCGATCCAATACCAATCATTGTAATTGAGACTGCAGTTTTGAGATTCCTATTTTGTATAAGTGGGGCAGGTGAGTTTATTAACTCGATTTATCCAAATTGAAATTCGGGGTCCAAAATTACCTTACCAGGGTGAGCCCTGGAATTGTCAGACGGGGGAAAAGACTGGATTTCCAATTTACAGTTATCTGCTTAGGCCTTTGCGATTCTGGTACAATAATCAGACATGGTTTGTCCTAATTGTGGGAATGATAATCCTGAGGGGGCCAAGTTCTGCAATGAGTGTGGAAATCCACTATCGGTGAGCTGTTTGAACTGCGGGCACCAAAACCAACCAGGGTCCAAGTTCTGCAGCGAATGTGGTATTCATCTGCAGGAGATTTCGGCGTCCACGCCAGCCAGGAATTATGGTCCGCCGGCAGTCGGGGGTTCCACTGCCCCAGATACCGTGATGCAATCCCTGATCCCCGAAGATTTCGCGACGAAGCTGGAAGGTGCCCGCGCGGCACAAACGATGGTCGGCGAGCGACGGATCGTCACTATGCTTTTCTGCGATATTAAAGGTTCTACCGTTGCAGCAGAACAACTCGATCCGGAAGATTGGGCCGAGATCATGAATGGAGCCTTCGAATACATGATCCGCCCTGTCTATAAATACGAAGGCATGGTCGCCCGGTTGATGGGGGACGCGGTGCTGGCTTTTTTTGGAGCACCAATTTCACATGAGGATGATCCGCAGCGGGCAATTATGGCCGGTCTGGAGATTATAGAGGGGATTGAATTATACAAGTATCGGATGGCGCGAGACTGGGGATTGGAGATCGACGTGCGGGTCGGGATCAACACAGGGCTGGTAATGGTAGGGTCGATAGGATCTGACCTGCGCATGGAGTACACCGCGATGGGGGATGCGATCAACCTGGCCTCGCGTATGGAGCAATCTGCTGAGGCGGGGACCATTCAGGTTGCTGAGGATACGTACCGGATTGCCGCCCCAGTTTTCGATTGGCAAGAACTTGGAGAGGTGGAAGTCAAGGGCAAATCGGAGCCCATTCGCACATTCCGCCCGTTACGCCGCAGTGTGCAACCAGGAAGTTTGCGCGGCATTGAAGGATTGGACTCGCCCCTAATAGGGAGGGACAAGGAGTTGGAAAAATTGAAGTCCGCCGCTGATCAATTAGAGAAAGGTTTTGGCGGCATCATCTTCGTTGAGGGAGAGGCCGGACTTGGGAAATCTCGCCTGGTGGAGGAATTTCATCGATACCTCCACGTGGGGGATAAAGATCGAATTGACTGGCAGGAGACGGAAAGCTTATCCTACGAAACTGCACAGCCTTATGCTCTTTTCCAAAGATTGCTGCGCAGGCGATGGCAGATTCCACCAAACGTATCTCCAGACATCGTTCGAAGTCAGATTGCCTCGGAATTTGAGGATCATCCCAAAGAAGAAGGTTTCCGGCTGCAAAAGATCTTTGAAATCCTGATGGGGGTGGGCGAGACCCATATTGATGGAGAGACATTCAAACGGGAGCTTTTCAACGTTATGATTGCATTATGGGATCCTGAGCAACCCACAATAATTGCTTGTGATGATCTACATTGGGTGGATCCAGCGTCTGCAGAATTACTGGCTCACCTTTTTGCCCGCACAGAACAGGTGGCTTTGCTCATGATCTGCATCATGCGACCAGATCGAAATACCCCGGGGTGGAAAATCAAGGAATCAGCGAGTAAAGATTATCCCCACCTGTACACTGAAATTTCCCTGTATCCGCTGACGAGTGAAGACACAAATTTATTGGTGAACAATCTGGTCTCCATTACCGATCTGCCAGAAAGCCTGCGAAAAAACATTCTGGAGAAAACGGATGGTAATCCTTTCTTCGTGGAGGAGGTGATGAGGACACTGATTGACAGCCGGGCGATTGTGAAGGAAAAGGATAATGAGAAAGTTGGCTGGCGAGCGATCGGCAATCTCGAGGACATCGAAATTCCAGGGAACCTGCAGTCGCTGTTGACCGCTCGTATTGACCGCTTAGAGGCAGATGCGCGCCTGACCCTCCAGCTGGCTTCAGTAATCGGGCGTTCTTTCTTCTACAGGGTGTTGGAATCTATCAACCAGGATATTGCTGCAATCCATTCTGAACTCGACCAACAGCTGCTGACTCTTCAGCAAGTGGAACTTATCCGGGAGGCGGCGCGGGTTCCCGAACTAGAGTACATGTTCCGCCATTCGCTGACCCAGGAAGCAGCCTACAACACCATCCTGCTGCGCCAGCGAGGTGCATTCCACAGCCAGGTCGGCGATGCCATCGAAACGCAATTTCCTAACCGGCTGGAGGAATTCTACCCGGTTTTAGCTTACCACTTTGGAGAAGCGGGTGATCCGCGCGCGCTGAAATATTCGATCTTATCCGGAGATGCAGCATTTCAGATCTTTGCTATCCCTGAAGCTATGGAATTTTATCGGCAGGCGTTGGAATACACAAATTCTGGAGAGATATCACCTGAAAAGCTCACCCATATATATCTCCGCTACGGGCGCTGTCTCGAACTTCAATCGGATTTCCAGGCAGCTCAGCAGAATTATGAAGAGATGGGGGTCCGCGCACGCAAGGAAGAAGACAAACCGATGTTGCTGGCCGCGCTGATGGCAGGTGCAACTGCATTCGCCATTCCCAGCCCTGCTCAGGAAATAGCAATGGGTCAGGAAATGGCGGACGAGGCGCTCTCACTGGCCCATGAGTTGGGTAACCAGGAGGCCGAAGCCAAAACACTTTGGGTTTTCATGCTGCTTAAGATGTATGGTGGTCAGAGGCGGGAAGGAATTCCTTATGGTGAGCGATCCGTTGAATTGGCGCAACATCTACGGATGGATGAGCAGTTGGCTCATTCGCTGCAAGACTTGGCATTAGTGTATATGTCATCAGGTTACCTGAACCAAGCAGACGCTGCACTTGGGAAAGCTCGGCAACTCTGGGAATCGCTGCAAAATTTACCCATGCTGGCGGAGAACCTGGCGAACACGTCTCATATCCGGGTAATGACCGCTCAATTCAATGAGGCCATAGCGATCTCGGAAGAATCACTGCGTATTGCGCAATCTATCGAGAATGCCTGGGGGCAGGTGAATCCACAAGGTTTCGTCGGGCTGGTATACATAGCGCGCGGAGAGGTTGATCGCACTCTCCACAATGTGCAACACTTGATTGCCGAGGCGGAAAAAATCGGCCATCCAGGATATATTGTTGGATTGTTCTCTTTATCATGGTTGTATGATCACCTCGGGGCACACAATCTGGCTCTGGAAGCTGCGCAACGCAGTTATGATGCTTCCACCAGTTTGCCTCTTTTTCGTCCTCTGAGTTTGGCGACATTGGCAAGACAGCGGGTGCACTCCGGAGAGTGGGTGGAGGCTCAAAAATTGTTGGAAGAAGCCAGTTCGGGTGCACATCAAACACTTCAATTAATCGATCTGGTGGCGGATATGGTAACGATCGAGTACCACCTGGGTCTGGGCGAGTTTGCACAGTTTCCAACCATCCTTGAAACTTTTTTGGATAAGTTAAGAGATTCTGGCGCTCGTTATTTCCTGCCAGATGCGTTGTATCTGAAGGCAACCTATTTGCATGAAATAGGAGAGACCAAGGAAGCCCGGGATGTCCTGTTGGAGGCGCGTGTCACCGCAGAAGAGATCGAATCAAAGATCACCTTGTGGCGAATCCTGGCGGATTTAGACGAGGTAGAAGACGCCCGCGAGGTTGTGGGATCAATAGCTGCAACTATCTCCGACGCCGCGCTGCACGAAACCTTCATGAATCACTCAAAACCATTTATTGAAAGAGAAGGACATACCGATCAAATTGGAGCATAGCTGATTTGCGTCAGCGAAATGTTTTTACCGGAATCACGAAGATATTCATGATAAGGAGAGACCTATGAACACGGTTAAACTAATCCGAGATGAGCTCAAACATGCTCATGAGGCGTTTGTGGGTACGATGGACGGCGTTACCAATGAGGTGGCTCATCGGCAACCGGGTGGGACTGCGCATCCCATCGGTTCACGTTATGCCCATATGGTTGTTTCTGAAGATATGATGATCAATGGTCTGCTTAAGGGTGGAGCACCCCTGTTTGCCACAGATTTGGCGGGGAAAACAGGTCTTGAAGACCCCCAAGCAGCATTTATCACGACACTGGAATGGGCGCAATCTGTCCAAGTGGACTTGGATGCGCTGAATAATTATGCGCAGGCTGTGTACGAAGCCACAGACGTGTACCTGGCAATGCTCAACGAAGACGACCTTGCCCGGACATTTGACCTTACAGAACAAAATTTAGGGACAATGTCTTTAGGCGCTTTTTTGATCAGCTTTGTGCTCAGCCACGTTCGGGATATCATGGGTGAGGTTTCTGCATTGAAGGGCGTGTACGGTATGCAGGGATACCCGTTCTAAGTTTCCATAAGCCCTGTCATATTCAATTCAAGATCAGCAGCGAGACTGAGAGATTTTTGTCGTTAGCAGGTGGATCCAGCAACTGAAATTTATGGTCCCGTCAGCGCGCGAACCTGGTTTAATATTTCATCTCCCAGAAAAGTCCCACCTCATGGGGGAGAGGCCTCCCAATAAGCTTTCAAAACTTAGTAGTAATGCTTAACTGGTGTGGCTGATACTTCAAGTGCCTGGCTTGACAAATAGTTGGGGGGTATTATAATGAAAATGATTATCAATATCAATTAGGTGAGCTGTATGCCTGATCACAATCCCCCCTCCACTTACGAATCCTGGCTGGACAGCCTGCAGGACGGCGGCTACCGCTTGACTGCCCCGCGCCGGGCAATCGTGTCCATCATCGCTAACAGCTCGCGGGCGTTAGATGCAGTTGAGATATTCGATCTGGGCCGGGTCGAGCACCCTCGCCTGGGGCTGGTGACCGTTTACCGGACGCTGGAAGCCCTGGATGAGCTGGGACTTGTTCAGCGGGTGCACCAACCGGATGGCTGCAACATGTACCTGCGCGCTCCTGAAGGTCACGAGCACCTGCTGCTTTGCAAATCTTGTGGGCAAATGGAATACTTCAGCGGGGATGATTTATCCGAATTGATCGCTCAGATCTCACGGCGGAGCGGTTACCAGGTCCAGGAACACTGGCTGCAGTT
>JBFFEL010000074.1:0-18361 GCA_041558875.1 Anaerolineales bacterium | reverse complement strand
TGTTGGGCTTGTTGATCCTTGGACTGGTGCTCATTGATTTGCTGCCAGGCAACTTGCAAAGCGCAGCTTTGTATCCCCGGGCAATTGATGCCTGGCTGGCTCGGCAACCGGAAGGATATCCGACCGCGTTCCTGCAGTCCGGGACGGAGAACTACAAGACGATGTATGGTTCTCTATTCCATGACATGCAGATTCCGGCTTACAACCATCCGATCCATCGCCCGCCGGCCTACCAGGAATTTCGCGAGCTAAGCGCTGATTTTCCGGAGTCCGAGTCGATCCGCAAGATGCAAGATCACGGTTTCCGCTACCTGGTCCTTCAGCATCGCTGGTTCGGGGAAGGATGGGCGGAGGTAGAAGAAACGATCATTGCAACGCCTGAACTCGATATCATCGCAGATGAGGGTGGGTTTGTCGTAGTTGAGCTGAAATGATGGATTTGCATTGGAAGTCATTGGTAGAGGATTTTTATAGGTTTCTGCAAGCTCCATTTCAGGTTTTTGGGTTGCGGGGATAGAAGAATCTCATAAGAGCCCACCCCGAATCCCGGCGGGACACCGGGCTTGGTGAAATGGTCTCGCCAAAAATGGCGGAATTTGGCTGGGCTGTAGCTAAGATGAGAACAATTTGGGGTGCGGATTCTGGGATTAATAACCGCTAATTTGTCCGGTTCCCGAATCATGTTATAGTTCTTTTTCCTCGCGTTTAACGGTGAACTACCCAAGATGAAGACATTACGCCCAATTTACTGGTTTCCCTTACTCGTCCATCTTGTGATTCTCTCTGCCTGCTCGAGCGGGGAAACAGATGAGCCGCTTGTGTTACCGGAGACGGGGGGTGAGCCTACATTGCAAGTTGAGCCATCTGTTACACCAAGCCCATTCGCCACCCTGACCGTAACAAGCACCCCGACCCCCACCCAGATCCCAACAGCAACGCCAACTCCAACCAAGACACTGCACCCGATGAGCATCCCGGCCCTGCGCCAGATGAGTTATCCGGGGAGCGAGATCATCTTTGAAGAAACTCTAGAACCGGGGGCGAACTACAGCCGTTATTATGTGTCTTACATGTCAGAAGGGTTGAAGCAGTATGGCTTGCTGACCATCCCCTTCGGAGAAACCCCAGCCACCGGTTGGCCGGCTATCGTTTTCAACCACGGCTACATCCCTCCTGCGCAATACCGGACCACGGAACGCTATATCGCCTACGTGGATTCACTGGCACGCCATGGCTATATCGTCTTCCGCATTGATTATCGCGGCCACGACCAATCGGAGGGGTTGCCAACTGGAGCATATGGCTCACCGGGGTATACCATCGATGTGCTGAACGCGGTGTCCGCGCTGAAGCAGCTGCCTGCCGCAGATAACAATCGCATCGGGATGTGGGGTCACTCGATGGGCGGCTTCCTGACGCTGCGGGCAATGGTGATTGCCGAGGATATCAAGGCTGGCTCGATTTGGGCCGGGGTGGTGGGTTCTTACCCGGACCTGTTTTCCCGCTGGCGAAGGGGTAATTCCACTGGGCCGACCCCTACGCCGCTGCCAACACCCAGATTCCGCTGGCGCTCGTTGTGGGCCGATTACTATGGCACCCCGGACGACAACCCGGATTTCTGGGATACGATCTCGTCTAATACGTATGTTGAAGATGTATCCGGCCCCATCCAGCTGCACCACGGGACCGCGGACGAATCCGTTCCCGTGGAATTTTCAGAGATCCTTTTTGAGCAGCTGCAGTCAGATGGTAAGACCGTGGAGCTGTATACATACCCTGGGGACAATCACAACATCTCTAATTCCTTCGGACAAGCGATGACGCGCACGATCTTGTTTTTCGACCAGTACTTGAAGGGGGAAGAATAACAGAATGCGGGTAATTTGGATTATTGACATCCAATTACTCTTCTGCTATAGTCAACTACACTTATTTCGAGTGGAGAACTAGATAACGATATCAAATTAAGGAACTGGGTCAGGACGTTTATCCAGTTTTTATTTGGATTGGCTTTTATCGTGTCCAAATGTCTGCAAACTCAGGGATACTATCATCACCTCAGAAGTATCATTATTAAATCCGACAGCAGGTAATGGGGATAGGTTCACCGCTGCACATCACAACATCATCGATCGTCAAATGCACGACATAAGATCAATAGGATTGGAAGTGGATTATGACAGAGTATGCTGATCTCGAAATTGGTTTACACCGCAGGGATGCTGTCTCGTACACCGTCGAGTTTCGGTACAACCCTCCAGACAGCGATGCAGATATGCGCTTTGGGGATATCCAGGAAGCTCAAGTGGAATTCGATCTGGAGGATCTTAATCAGACCTATGTAGCAAGTGAATATGGTAAGAAGCTGACGCAAACGATCTTTGGGAATAACTCGATCCGGGATGCATTTGAAAAGGCGCGCGCTAATGCCGAAGGCAAGGAAGCAACCCTGAGAATAAGGCTGGTTATCGGGCCCAGCGCACCCAATCTGCACAGCTTGCATTGGGAAGCCCTGCTGGATGCTCCAGATGGTAGCCCGCTCACAACGAACGAAAACCTGCTTTTCTCGCGGTATTTGAGCAGCCTGGATTGGCGCCCGGTACGCCTGCGCTCCAAGGGAGATCTGCAGGCGCTCGTGGTGGTGGCCAACCCATCTGATCTGGCTGAAAATAAATTAGCCCCAGTTGATGTGCAGGGCGAATTGGCCCGGGCAGAGCAAAACCTGGGAGAAATCCCAGTCAGCTCTTTGCCAGAGAGAGGTGGAGATGTAAAGGCAACTTTAAACAACTTAGTCCATCAGCTGCGAGAGATTAAACCAGATATCCTCTACCTAGTGTGTCACGGGTCAATGATTGGGGATGAAGCAGTATTGTGGTTGGAGAATGAGAAGGGTAAAGTAGACCGGGTTAAGGGCGGCGAGCTGGTGGTGCGGATTAAGGAATTGGAGAGCCGGCCACGGCTGGTTGTGCTGGCTTCCTGTGAAAGCGCCGGGGATGGCACCGGAAATGCACTTTCAGCACTGGGTCCGCTCCTGGCGGAATCCGGGATTCCAGCTGTGCTGGCCATGCAGGGCAAGATCACGATGCAGACGGTCGCCGAGATGATGCCAATCTTCTTCCACGAGCTGCAGAAAGATGGGCAAATTGACCGGGCTTTAGCCGCAGCCAGAGGTTCAGTGCGCGACAGACCTGATTATTGGATGCCGGCGCTGTTCATGCGGTTGAAGAGCGGACGCATCTGGTATGTGCCTGGTTACAGTGATCAGGATGAAGAAGTTGATAGGGGAAAAAGCCTGGCGGCAGCTATCAAGATTAAAGAGTGCACACCTATCATTGGTCCAGGGTTAATTGAGAATCTGCTGGGCTCACGTCACGAGATCGCCAATCGCTGGGCGAAGGAACATGGTTATCCGTTGGCACCGCATGATAAAGATTTGCTGCCGCGGGTTGCCCAGTATGTGTTAACCTACCAGGCTCCATCGTACTTACCCATAGCCTACCGGGAAGCCATACGAAATGAGGTATTAGGAAGCTTCCAGGCTGTACTACCCGAGGAGCTGCAGCAAGCTGATCCCTGGTCAACAGAACAAGTGAAAGCTGCGCTTGAGCTGGCAATAAACAAATTCTGGGAGAGTGATCCACAGAATCCCTACCGAATGCTAGCGAAAATGCGCCTGCCGATTTACATCACGACAAGCAAATTAGGGTTTATAACCCAGGCGTTGATTGCAGAAGGGGCGGAACCAGTAGTTAGGGTCTGCAAGTGGAATAAATTTGTGCCAATTGAAGAGGCCATTTATGAAGACCAGCCATCCGTTGAAAAACCCCTGGTATACCATTTATTCGGAAATTTAGAGGTAAAGCACTCGATGGTCGTATCGGAAGATCAATATTTCGATTTCCTGATTGGCATCACCCGCAACAAGAGTCTGATCCCCACCGAGGTCAGGGGTGTACTAAACTCCACTTCGCTGCTTTTCCTGGGTTTCCAGATGGAGGATTGGGAATTCCGGGTTTTCTTCCGCTTCCTCATGGCTCAAGAAGGGAAGGAGATGATGATGGAATACAGTCATGCTGCGGCGCAAATTGAACCTGCAGAGGATCGCATCTTAGACATCAAGCGCACCCGCAAGTATCTGGAAAAGTATTTTCAACGCGAGAATATCAGCATTTTTTGGGGTTCAGGAAGGGAATTCCTTACCAAGCTGCAGGAGTACCTGTAGGTGGCTTCGATTAGATTGATCCAATTTCGTATCCAGCAACCAGGCGAGGTTGAATATGTCAAATCCTCCTAATAATGTACCTAATCCATATGTGGGTCCGCGGTCATTCCAGATGGGTGAGCGAATGTATGGTCGTACGCGGGAAACAACTCAACTATTGAATCTGATCATTGCAGAACGGATCGTGCTGCTGCATTCCCCTTCAGGGGCCGGAAAAACATCGCTGATCCAGGCGGCCTTGATTCCCAAATTGAAAGAGAAAAACTTCCAGTTGCTGCCGGTGGTTCGGGTCAACCTGGATGTTGCGGATACGCTGGCCAAGGGCTTCGAGTGCAACCGGTATGTGTTCAGCGCCCTGCTTTCCCTGGAGGAAGATGTTCCCGAAAAGGAGAAAATCTCTGCAGATTGGCTGGCAAAGATGAGTTTGCCAGAATACCTGGAGAAGCGCTACTGGCCGGAGGACAGTCCCAACCTGAAGATGCTGATCTTCGACCAGTTTGAGGAGATTATCACCCTCGATCCTACCGACCAATCTGAGAAAGAGGAGTTTTTCAAGCAGGTGGGTGAGGCCCTGGAGATCTCCAGCCGCTGGGCGCTGTTCGCCATCCGGGATGATTTCGTGGCCTCCCTCGACCCATACTTGCTGTGGATACCGAACCGGATGAGCGTCAATTTCCGGCTGGATCTGCTGGGCATCTCAGCGGCGCGCCGGGCGATCCAGGAGCCCACCCGGGATGCGGGAGTGGAATTTGCAGATGATGCGGCGGAGAAGCTGGTGGACGATCTGCGCAGGGTGCGCGTCCAGCAGCCGGATGGGAACGTGGTGCTGCAGCTTGGTCCACACATAGAACCGGTGCAGCTGCAGGTGGTATGTTTCCGAATTTGGGAGGATCCCCGTCCAGATCCGTCCCGCATTACCGCGGATGACCTGGAGGAGTTAGATCAGGAGGACTACTCCCTGGTGGACCGATCCCTGACGGATTATTACTCACGGCGGGTGATCGCCACGGCTGGGGCTACTGGAACCAGCGAGCGGGTGATACGGGAATGGTTTGACCGGCGGCTGATCACCGAGCAGGGGTTGCGCGGCACGGTGCTGATGGGGGCTGACACGAGCGGTGGACTGGACAACAATGCCATCAAGCTGCTGGTTGACGCCCACCTGGTGCGGGCTGAGAAACGCGGCGGTGCCACCTGGTACGAGCTGAGCCATGATCGTTTACTTGAGCCTATACGCATAAACAACCTGACCTGGTACAACGAGAACCTGAGCCTGCTCCAGCGCCAGGCGGACCTGTGGCACGAGGGGGGACGCAAAGCCGGGGTGCTGCTCGTAGGCGAGGCCCTGGAGGAGGCAGAGCAGTGGGCAGCAGAAAACGAAACCAAGCTGACCGAGGTGGAACAAGATTTCTTGAAAGCCAGCCAGGAGCAGCGTGAGCATGAGCAACGGGAACGGGCATTAGAGAGAGAACGGCTTGAGGCGGCGGAGAAACTGGCTGAAGAGAAGACCAGGAGCGCCAGGCGCGCCCGTCGATGGACGATCGCCATCGGAATCATTGGCCTTCTGTCCCTGATCCTGGCAGCAGTCGCCTTCATCCTTTATGATAGGAACCGAGCAACGACGAATTTTATTGATAATATTGAAGCCTGTGAGGGGTCTGATAGGGAAAGCTGCCTGGCAGCAGCGGGTAAAGCGGTTAATGAGAATGAATACCTGCTGCTGGTGGCAAGTGCCTGTGATGAGGCAATGAGAGAAGCAGTGCAGAGTGATGACCTGGAGCTGATAATCGCCAGCGAGGAGGCGTGCGAACAATTTTTAAGACTGTCAAGCGATCCATCCTCTCTGCCGCAGCTCAACGACCTCTGCGACAGTATATGGTATTTGCTCGGGTCAAATGATGTTTTGACCAATAGAATCTGCGAACAGGCTTTGCGGTTGGCTTTGGAAGTAGATAATCTTGCGCAAGTTGCCGATACATGCGCAGTTGGAACAAACGCAGAGTTGAAACCGAATGATCTCAACCCGGTTTGCCAACGCACGAGTGATTTGATGATGAGGTCGGAAGATATTCCTTCGTTGAGGGATATCTGCACCGATCCGTTCTATTCAGATAAATTTAATGAAGATATTATCAGAAGAGCTTGTAACCGTTATTTTTCAGTTGCAATTGAATCCAGCACACCCAATGTTCTTCACAACTTATGCTACGAAGCCGAGCAGATCAAGGAATCTGGGGCAGATGCCCGAATGGCTTGCAAGAAGGCGGTCGATCTGGCTATCGAGAATAATGTCTCCTACATCGCGCTAGACCTGTGTATACCTGATGAGAACCTTGATGTAGATGTCCAGTACGCCTGCGATGGTTATCGGGAGATCGCAACAAAACTTGCGGATTCCTCTATTGATGTCTATGAATTAAATGAAATTTGCAACTTCGGAGCCTCAGTTGGATTGCCCACTGAGGTCGTACTAAATGCATGTGAACGAGGAATCCAGCTAATTGCTGATGTTAATGATCCCTCCTTGCAAAAAGAACTTTGCTACGCTGCACAGGATATAGAATCAAAAGATGCTCTTAACGTTGCCTGCAACCATGCAGTCGAATCAGCTATTGAGTCTGAGGACATTAATTTGGTTGCAGATTTGTGCTGGAATATTCGACAAGGGTGGATTTCTTACAAGGATTCAACCCGTGTTTGCGGGGAATATGAAAATCGCTCAGAAGAACTTGTTGATATAACTACTGATGTTTATCTATTAGAGACAATTTGCACTACTGGCACTGACTCTGGTTTGCCGGAAGATATCATCCGGGTTGCATGTGAACGTGGGGCCGAGTTGGCAGTTGACTCAGATGATCTCATTTTAATGTATAACTTGTGCTCCACAGGGCGCGATATTGAGATAACTGGTGATGGCATCGATTCTTTGTGCAGTCAGATGGCCAACCTCGTCATCCAAAATGAGCACTATGATTTGGGGTATGAACTGTGTTGGGACAATCCCCGATATAAATTATCCGAGCGCGATTTCCAGAGCGTATGTGCAATGGTCGCGGAGATGATCCTGCCTGGGGAAAGTATTTCAGATTTCCTTGAAATAGGGGAACGCAAGTTTTGGTCATTTCAAGGAGAAGAAGGACAGATTGTGACCATGTATGCTGAGTCGAATGATAATGCTCTCCTTGTGATCGTTTCCCTTCCAAATGGAGAGAGGATCTTCGAACAGCTTTCTAATTCGAATGACCCGCTCATCTTGTTTGATCGTCAGCAGCTGCCTGAAAGCGGCATTTACATCATCGGGGTACACAATCCTGATAATATCCCCGGTGAGTATTTTCTGGAGCTCAGCCAGGAATGACGCTGGGCAGCAAGCGAATCTCAGGTGATTGCCAAATAAATAAAGGATTTGTCCCTTTAGATTGCAGCTAATATCGATTGGACAATTTTCTTTTGATCTGGTCCTAAATTAGGTGGGGAGATGTTCTGATTTGTATCTATTAAGAGAGTATTACGTTTCGAAACCAACTCCAGCTTTGCGATAGAATGATTGTGAACCACGTTCTTGAGAGAAATTATGGTGAACGTGGTAAGAAGGAGGGTTTCCAATGCGCAAACCGATTATTTATTTCCTTGGTGCAGTAGTGCTGATTGCCGGGCTGGCTGTGGCCTGGTACCTGGCCTCTCCGCTGTTCATCAACCGCACGGTGGATGAGGCATTCCCCGTGGTCGTGCCGCCGGTGGAAGAATTAGAAGAGATGTCGGAGGAGGAGCTGGTCGAGCTGGAGTCGGAGTTCATGGCCGCCCTGCCGCCAGAGGAGGAGATCGCCGAGATGCCGCAGGAAGAGCGGAAGGAGTTGGAAGACCAGGTGATGCAGATTGCCACGGTTATGCCGGACAAGGAGATGGATGAACCGATGCCGACCGCAATACCGACCATCATGCCTGAACCAACCCCAACTATCATCCAGGAACCCATCCTGGTAACAGAAGGTGACTTCTACGGAGCGGATGATTTCCACCAGGGGAAAGGCGATGCAATTATTTACCAGAATCCGGATGGCAGCTATTTCCTGCGCTTCGAGAACTTCGAAGTCACCAACGGTCCGCAGCTGCACGTGATCTTGGGGAGAGAGCCAAATCCCTTCAACCACGATACGCTGGGGGATTACCTGGATTTGGGACCGCTCAAGGGCAATATCGGCGACCAGAATTATTTGATCCCGGCCGGGACCGATCTGGAGGGGTACGGCAGCGTGGTGATCTACTGCGTGCCATTCAGGGCTATCTTCGCCATCGCGCCGATCCGGTGAGCCGAGCCATTCGATCTGATTCCTGAATCGTTGTTGATATAATCGGATATCTTGATAACATTGAGGGGGTGTTATCCTTGTTGTGTTCAAGAATAAATCTCATTACTGGTTGCAAAGGAGATAGTCATTATGGAACTTGGTGCATTTTCAATCAGCTTAACTGTGAAAGACATCCAGGCCTCTAAGGATTTCTACGAGAAGCTCGGCTTTGAATTCTTCGGCGGGGATATCTCCCAGAACTGGATGATCTTGAAGAACGGCGATCATGTGATCGGCCTTTTTCAAGGGATGTTTGAGAAGAACATGCTTACCTTCAATCCTGGCTGGGACAATAACGCCCAGGAGTTAGATACTTTCACGGATATTCGCGATCTTCAGCGCCAATTGAAGGAACAGGGTATGGAGTTCGTCAGTGAAGCTGATGAGAACGCGACTGGTCCGGCAAGTTTTATCGTGATGGATCCGGATGGAAACCCGATCCTGGTCGACCAGCATATCTGAGCTGGAAAGCAAACACCCTTCGATTTCTCCGCTTGAATATACCCGTCAGGTTTGGCTCAGCAGCATTGCAAACCTACCAGCAAAATAAGGGCTGACGATGAAATTATTCTACGAGGTCATCTACCGATACTTCCGTGCCCCTTGGGACATCGGCGCGCGGGAGGAACTTGTCGACCTCGTGGATAGCGGACGTATCGAGCCTTGCCGCGCTATTGATTTGGGTTGTGGCACGGGGGCAAACGCAATTTATCTCGCGCAGAAGGGCTTCGAGGTGACCGGTGTGGATTACGCTGAGGCAGCAATTGAAAAAGCGATGGCGCGAGCAAGAGAGGCAGGCGTGCACGTCGAATTCATCCTGGATGACCTCACCAACCTGCGTAATGTCTCCGGGGAGTTTGACTTCCTTTTGGATTACGGTGTGCTTGACGATCTTCGCCTTCACCAGCGGGAGCCATATGTACAAAACATGCTGGGATTGACACATTCTCGCAGTCGTTATCTTTTGTGGGGGTTTGAATATCCACTGCGCTGGTGGGAACGATTTCTACCTTTCTATGACATCCCTTTCAGTTCAGGTGAGATCGAGCAGCGCTTTGGACTGCATTTCGAGATCGAGAAAATTGCAGGGGATTTGGATTGGTCCCGCTTTCCACCCGGGTACGCGGCATACCTGATGGTGCGGAAAGGAGATGCCTGATGAGAAACTGGTTTACCTCCTTGAATGGCACAATTTTGCTTTCCGATATCACGCTGCTAATTTCGGTTGGGGTGCTTATTATCTATAATCAACTTCAAGGTGTTTTGCGATGGGAGACTACAGGTTCAAATTAGAGTTTGAGGTCAGGGACTACGAATGCGACCTGTCTGGTATCGTCAACAACGCAGTTTACCAGAACTACCTTGAGCATGCCCGGCACGAGTTTCTAAAAAGCCGGGGATTGAATTTCGCGCAGCTGGAGGAACGGGGAGTAACGCTGGTGGTGATCCGCATCGAAATGGATTTTCTCTACCCGCTGAGGAGCGGTGATAAGTTCTACGTCGGTCTCAACACGGAGCGGGTTTCGCGGCTGCGCTTCGGATTGATGCAGGATATTTATCGCCTGCCGGATGAGAAACCGATCCTGGCGGCAAAAGTGATCGGCACTGCGCTGAATGATCAAGGGTATCCCCGGGTACCAAAAGAGTTCATGGAGCAGATCACCAGTGGTCTTAGAATATAGTTGCATGCGTCACGAGTTAATCATTCAAATCAGGGAGGATTTCCGTGAAGAATTCTGATCTCAAGAAAACCACACAAGGTATGCGAATCGTTCTTTATGTTGCCAGCTTTCTGGTGCTCTCTGTTGGGCTCTCTCTCTACCTGCTTACCAACAGGACTGACGTTTATTTTTCATGGACAATTAACCCGCCACTGACTGCAGCCTTCCTCGGTGCCGGATATCTGGCTAGTTTCCCGCTGGAATTATTTTCCGCACGGGAAAGGATCTGGGCTCACACACGCCCAGCAGTACCTGGTGTTTGGGTTTTCACCTTCCTTACACTGATCGTCACCTTGATTCACCTGGATCGTTTCCATTTC
This sequence comes from Anaerolineales bacterium, assembly GCA_041558875.1. Classification (GTDB taxonomy): domain Bacteria; phylum Chloroflexota; class Anaerolineae; order Anaerolineales; family UBA4823; genus PFL25. The sequence goes on along the minus strand of JBFFEL010000074.1, from coordinate 7,746 downwards.
AACAGCTTGTTCTTTATCACGAGGGCTGGCACATGGGTGTGGCTGGGAGTATATATCTTCGTTCCGATTGTGATGGGGATTCTCTGGTTAATCCAGATGCGCCAGCCTGGAATTGATCCGCCCAGGAAAGCAACGCTGCCCGTTTGGATGCGCGCAGTATTAATCGTTCAGGGCGGGATCATGTTGTTGCTTGGTGGAACGATGCTTGTTTTCCCGGAAAGGATTATCCCCCTCTGGCCATGGATGTTGAGCCCGCTTACGGCTCGAGCAATTGGTGCCTGGGGAGTTGGAATAGGTGTTTTGGTAGTTCAAGCATTATGGGAAAATGACTGGTGGCGACTCAACCACTTTGCAGTGAGTTATCTGCTGTATGGCTTATTACAAATGATCAACTTGCTGCGCTATCCAACGACAATAGACTGGTCCCGGTTAACAGCAGGAGGCTATACAGCCTTTGTGCTCAGCATAATCCTGGTGGGTGCGTTTGGAACCTGGAGCGCGCGACAAACAATGCAGATTCAGATTTCCCAAGATTGAATATAATTCTATACCGATTATCTGAGGTGGCTATGAGGTTTTCTCTGAGTAGCCGTTTGTTCTTCTTTGTCTAGAATGAGAGGGGCAGCTGCCTGACGGTATATTAATAACAAAAGCTTCTTTTGCTTGATAAACATGATCTCGAACAGGTAATCTTTGCGCTGAGGTAATACAATGATCAAACAACTGGCCCACATCAACATCTGTACCCACGACCTGGCCGCAGCGGAGCATTTCTACTGCGATATTCTGGGAATGGACAAAAGCTTCGAATTTACCAAGGATGGTGAGCTGTACGGCTTTTATGCTGGAGCAGGCTACACCACCTATATTGAAGTATTTATCGAAGAGAATGAAATTGGGGATTCGCCCGCCAGGATGCGCCACCTGTGCCTTGAAGTTGAGGATCTTGATGCAACCATTGCTGGTATCCGGGCGAAAGGTTGGGAGATCAGCGATAAGTCATTCGGCTGTGACAAAAGCTGGCAGGCCTGGATCAGCGATCCCAGCGGTGTGCAGATAGAATTGATGCAGTACACAGAGGATAGTTCGCAGTTCACGGGGACGCCCTGTGAGGTGGATTGGTGATCCAACATCAGCTTCCATGAGCACAGTTCACCCCCTGTGTTAACATTGGGATGAACGGCAATTAGATTGACTCGAGATAAGCGTCTTTTATCGTGGATCACAAGCTGCAATTGCTGCCATTGATGGTATTGATGGCGCTGGTTCTGATCGCCTGCCAGGGATCGAACCTTGAACCGGCGAAACCCACCCCCCTGCCTTCACCGGGGATATCCATCATCGAATCCAAGCCAACCTCAACGGAGCCTGCTGCACAGGAGGATGGCATGAATTCCCTGATCGCCACGGTAGCAGCTGATCCTGGTGAAGTACCCCAGTTTGTGCAGGGTTCCAGCGGCGATGAATTGGTGCCGATGCCGGAGGCCAAGATCATTTATTACGATATCGAGGGGATGACGGAGGAGGAACTGCGGGCGCAGCTGGATGAATTGGGCCCAGTCGACTCCTCGGGTTATAAAGGGGATGCCCTCGCTGAGTGGACCATCTTCTGGACTTGGCCTGGTTATGGAACTGAGAATTGCGACTTGAGCCAGGCGGAGGTCTCTTACACCGTTGAAGTGATCTTCCCGCGCTGGACGCCGCCCGATGATGCGCCCAATAATTTAGTCATCAAGTGGTTCAACTACACCTACAAGCTGGCCAAACACGAGAAGGGCCATGTCGATTACGTGGTGGCAAACTACCAAATTGTCTTGGAGGCGATCAAAGAAGCAAACTGTGAGACGGCGGATGTAGCTGCCGAAGCTGCAGTGGCTCCACTGCGAGAGTTCGATTTAGAGTACGATCGCCAGACTGGGCACGGCGCGACCCAGGGAGCCAGGTTCCCTTAGATGTATCCTTTAGATAATGGAAAAGGTACAAAAATTTGGAGGCTGCTCGTTATGAATATCGAGCAGCCTCTTTTACTATCTCAGGATCGGATTAGGTTTATATTGAATGGCGATCTGCCTCACTCAAACTTGAAGCGCCACACGGCGACCAGGAAGAATACCAGACCCATGAGCAGCAAAAAACCAAGCTGGGGCAGGATGTTGGTAAGGGCGGCGTTTTCTGCCATGACACTGTAGTAACCTTCGAGCGCATGGGCATGTGGGGTGAACTTCGAGAGGATGCCGATGAGCCCTGCGGAACGGAACAAAGGAGGCCAGGTAGGAAATGCACCCCCGATGCCTGCAAAAACGAAAGCCAGAATCATGCCTACATTATCAGCCTGCTTGGCTGATCTGGCAAAAGCTGCGACGATCATTCCCATTGAAACAGCTACAAAGGCAACTGCAAGCGTGATGGCTACCAGAGCGAGGGGGTCTCTACCCAGGTTGATATTAAAGGCTACATACCCGAGGGTAAAAAGGATCGCCACCTGTGCGCAGACCAGCAAACCATAGGCCAGCATCTTGCCCGCGATGACCGTCCAGCGCGGGAGGGGTGCGGCCAACAATCGGCGCAGGGTGCCTGCCTCCCGTTCCTGCAGCAATGAAGCGCTTTCAGCACCCACGATGAAGAAGATGAACATGACGGTGAAAGCTGGGAACAAGAAGGTGATAAACAGCTCAATACCTGTTTGAACTTGGATTCCTTCCAGGTTTTCACTGATCACGGCGATGGCCGGATTGCGGCGCAGCTCGTTCAACTGGGTCATGATCACGCCCAGATTCTGGGCTTCGACACCGCGCAGCTCCTCCGGGCTGGCTTCTGCTAACAAATCTGATTCAGCCATAATGGTACGGATACCGTATTGAATCTCTCCCCAGATGACGACTTCACCGGCAACTTGATTCACGATACCGGTGACAATGCTGGCAGTTTCTGCCTGGGCGGGATCGATAATCACCTCAATTTCGGTGGGTGTGTAAGAGTCAATATTCTCGGAGAAATTGGCTGGAATGATGATGGCGGCCGCCACATCGCCCTCTGCAACGCGCTGTTCGGCGCTTGAAACAGAGCTGGACTGTTTGACATTGAGTTCATCGATAGAGCGGATCGATTTAGCAACCTCGCCCCCGAAATTTCCAGGGTCCTCGTTTACCAGGATGACCTCCAACAGGATATTCGGATCTCCTTCATCGGATGCCAGCATCAGGTTGAGTCCTGCGAAAAGCGAACCCAACAGAATGGGCAGGAGGAGCAAAACAGCCAGCAGACCGCGATCGGCGAGGAGTATCCGGATTTCTTTTCCGGTTACGGATAGTGTGTAATAGATTGATTTCATTTATATGCTCCTGATGATTGTGAATTGCGTGATTTGACAGCAAATTGATTTTGGAAATTAGCCAAATGTTCAATCAAAGTCAAAGCGCCACAATCCAATCAAAAAGAAAAGCACAGTGAAGCCCAACAGCGCAGCGATCTCGGTAGTGACATCGACTAAGCCCAGATCGCGCAGCATCAGGCTGCTCAGGGCGCGATTGGCCCAGTATTGAGGGATAACCTTGACCACAGGTCCGAGGAACTGGTCAAGGAAGGCGATCGGGATAAATGCACCTCCTATCATCCCCAGGCCCCAAACCAGTAAGCTGGCAATACCGCCAATCTGGTTTTCTGTGCGGGCAAGGGCGGCAATAAAGATGCCGAAAGCAGTCGAACATAAGCAAATTACGAAGCAAACCAGGACCACAGAAAGCGGTTCATTTCCTAGAGAAGGCGCGTTTAATCCCAGCCATTTCAAACCAAATACGCCAAAAGCGAAGATCGCGATGAACTGGATCAAACCGACGATGATGTTGGGCAGCATTTTACCGGAGAGAAGAGCGGATTTGCTCATGGGGGCTGCTAAGAGGCGGCGGAACGAACCAACTTTCTTTTCGTCGTAGATAGATCGGGCTGTGACTTGTGCGGTACCAAAGACGAACAGGACTGCGATACCGGATACTGCCACCAGGCCGATGGATTGCACTATTTCTCGGTCCCCTTCCTTGGATGGGATAGTTTCTATCACCTCGATCAAAGGTCGCGTTTGAGAAAGCTCAAATTGGCTGCGGGCCTGCGCCATGACTCGATCGGTGGTGAATACCTGGTATTCTTCAGGGGCGTTGGCCTGCATATCCCCCATCTGCCTGAGGCTGGCCAGGATCTGGCTTTCCAGAGACAGCTCGCCGGCCACACCGGCGATTACCAGGCGTACCGCCTCCGTCTCCTGCAGATCTGCATTAGGGTGGCTGATGAGAGTGAGCTCAACCTGCTCACCCTGCTCTGTACCACTGGTGAAATCTGCTGGAATAACCAACATTCGGTTGATGTCGTTTGCCTCGAGCTGAGCTTGGGCATTTGCATGTTCATAAAGCTCGGTTCGCAACCCGCCAGCAGCATCGAGTCCAGCCAGCAGTGATTGAGCAGCTTCCCCGCCATCGAGATCAACTACTGGAAGGGTGAGTCGCTCAACTTCATCATCGCCGCCCAGCGCGCCCAGTGCCCCACTGAAGACAATGATGAACAGCAATGGCAGCAAAAACAGCTGGATCACTTCTCCACGATCCTTGAACAGGATTTGGAGATCTTTAAAAGCAATGCTTAGTGATTTCATGGCGGCTTACTCCCTCAACTTCTTACCGGTTAGGTGCAGGAATACACTTTCCAGGTTGGGTTCCAAGATCTCCAGGGAGGTGAGCGGTCGATCCTGGTCATTGAGGAAAGAGATCACATTGACCACGGCCTGTTGGCTGTTTTCAGCCACTATCTTTACGATTGGATTTGAGGTGACCGGCTCGGTCTCTTTCTCTGGATCTTCGCCTTCGGCGAGGGGTGGGGCAGCAGGCGGGGGTACAAGCATGGCTTCTTTCACCCCGCCCAGCCCGGTGAGCTGTTCCAGGAGAGCATCGTCTACTTCTTCCAGACCAATATAAATCATGCCGCCGCCCAGGATACCGATCAGGTTCTTGACTGTGTCCATGGCGATGATCTGGCCTTCGTCGATGATGGCGACCCGGTTGCATAGAAGCTCCACTTCTTCCATATAATGGCTGGTGTAAACCACGCTCATGCCCCGTTCCCGGTTGAGGCGCTGTACGCTCTCAAAGATATGATTGCGGCTTTGGGGATCGACTCCCACGGTAGGCTCATCGAGGAATAATAGTTGTGGTTGGTGGACCAACCCCGCGGCGATATTGACACGGCGTTTCATGCCGCCGGAGTATTCATCGATTTTTTGATCGGCGCGGTCGGTTAAGGCGACGATCCGCAGCACGTCCTCCACGCGCTCCTTAAGCTCGTTGCCGCGCAGGCCGTAGATGCGACCGAAGAAATTCAGGTTGACCCGGGCACTGAGGGTGGGGTAAAGGGCCAGATCCTGGGGGACCAGCCCGTTGACCTTTTTGACCTCGTTCATATCGGACTTGATATCGTGCCCGGCTATGCGGGCGGAGCCCGAAGTGGGTGGAATGACACCGGTCAACATCGAAATGGTTTGGGTCTTGCCAGCCCCGTTTGGGCCCAGCAAGCCAAAAACCTCCCCTTCTTCGACCGAAAAGCTGATTCCTTTGACAGCTTCGAAATCACCGTACTTTTTGGTCAGGTTTTCGACCTCCAAAATAGCAGGCATTTGATTTTCTCCTTTCACTCGTGAGGAGTTTATGATGTTTAAGACTGTGAATATATTGGCGGATTGCGAAAAAAATGGCTGTTTAATTACTTTAGCAGATAACTGGGTGTTTGTCATCAACCATTTCGTAAATAAATCACGGGTAATTGTTGATTGTGAGTCATTATGGTAGAGAGCTGGTAGCGGGGAGAGAACACCTTTCGATCCGTGGCTGAAGAGCAAACCACGTGCTGAAGCGTGACCAAGGGAAACTGATATGACGTTTCGCGGACACATCTTGTGACAAACGTCACTATTGAACAAAAATATCGTTTGTTATGATTTGCACAATTTAACCTATGCAGGTATGTGCATACATACAAAGGAAGATATATGATTTCCCCAGGTCTAACTGAAGAAATAACGGCACTCCATGCTGGCATCTGCTCAGCGCTGGCGGACCCGAGGCGCATCCTGATCCTCTATGCACTCAACGAGAAACCGAGCAACGTGAGCGATATCGCTGAAGCATTAGGGATTGGACAGTCGGCAGCCTCGCGACATTTAAACCTGCTGCGCGAACGCGGTTTAGTCACCGCCAAGCGAGAGGGCCAATCGGTGGTTAACACGCTGGCCGACCAACGCATTATCCAGGCGCTGGATTTGCTGCGGGAAGTATTGGCCAGCAACCTCCAAAGCCAGGCTGTGCTGGCAGAATCGGTCGCAGAGAGCAAAGAATAAAAAATTATATTCAGGAGAATATTAATGAAAAATTTGTTGATCCTTGGTGCTGGAACTGCAGGAACGATGGTGGCGAACAAAATGCGGCGCCTGCTGGATAATGACGAGTGGCGCATCACCATTGTTGACCAGCACGAGACACACTACTACCAACCCGGATTTCTGTTCATTCCGTTTGGGATGTACAGCAAGAATGATGTCATCAAGCCGAAGCGTGATTTCATCCCGCAGGGCGTCGAGCTGATCATGTCGCCGATCGAGGCGATCGAGGCGGAGAAAAATCAGGTGAAGCTGGCGAAAGACGGCCGCCTGCTCAACTATGACTTTTTGGTCATTGCTACTGGTGCTCACACGGTTCCTGATGAAACTCCGGGGATTAAAGAAAATGGATGGCACAAGGACGTGTTCGATTTCTACACCATCGAGGGTGCCATGGCGCTGGCCAGGTACCTGCGCACCTGGCAGGGCGACCGCATGGTGCTCAACGTGGTTGAAAATCCGATCAAGTGCCCGGTAGCCCCGCTGGAATTCTTGATGCTGGCGGATTGGTTCTTCTACGAGCAGGGTATACGTGACCGGGTCGAGATCACCTATGCCACCCCGCTTCCGGGCGCATTTACCAAACCAATCGCCTCCAAGCACCTGGGCGATATTCTGGAACAGAAAGGGGTCAAGGTGGTCCCAGATTTCTATATCGAGCGGGTTGACCCGGAACATAAGAAAATCGTCTCCTACGACGAGATTGAAGTCGAATACGATCTGCTGGTCACCGTGCCGCTCAACATGGGCGCGGAGGTGATCGGCGAGTCGGGGCTCGGGGATGACTTGAACTTCATCCCGGTTGACCAGCACACATTCCTTTCTCCCAAATACGACAACATGTTTGTCCTGGGAGATGCGGCCAACCTGCCGACCTCAAAGGCTGGTTCAGTGGCGCACTTCGCCGTAGATAGTTTTGCCGAGAACTTCGTGCGCTACATCGATGACCTGGAAATGCTGCCCACTTTCGACGGACATGCCAACTGCTTCATTGAATCCGGGTTCGGCAAGGGACTGCTGATCGATTTCAATTACGATGTCGAACCGCTGCCCGGGAAATACCCCCTGCCGGGAATTGGACCATTCTCGCTGCTGCAGGAATCGGAGATGAACCACTGGGGCAAGATGATGTTCCGCTGGCTGTACTGGAACACCTTGCTCAAGGGTGAGGAACTGCCGCTGCCGGCGAAAATGTCCATGGCCGGCAAGTGGAACAATTAAGGAGCGGATGATGGATCAATCAATGGTTTCCCTGGACCAAAAGATCGATACGCTCACCACGCAGGTGGCATATCTCACCGAACAGGCGGAGATCGCTGAACGCCGACGGG
>JBFFEL010000073.1:0-18464 GCA_041558875.1 Anaerolineales bacterium | reverse complement strand
AGCGAATCAATTATTGCTCAAGCAGGCTTTAGTCCCACCAAGGCGGGAATTTTTAATCCAGCAATCTGCGTACTCCGGGGATTACAAATCCCCTCTGAGCAAATCTATTATTGCTCAAGTAGGCATTAGCCCCGTCAAGGCGGGACTAAAGCCAGCGATCTGTGTATTTCGGGGATTACAAATCCCCTCTGAGCAAATCAATTATTGCTCAAGCAGGCATTATCCCCGCCAAGGCGGGACTAAAGCCAGCGATCTGTGTATTTCGGGGATTACAAATCCCCTCTGAGCGAATAAAAAAATCCCCTCCCCTGTTTACGGGGGAGGGGAAAAAGGCCTGCACCGTGCGTAGGCGAGGTGGGTGGGGGTTATCTAGTAAAACGTCAAACCATAAACTCTTTCCCCATTTTGAAACCTGACCTCCTCCCAATCGGTGGTCAGCTTCATCCCCAGCCTCACCTTCTCAGCCTTGACCAATCCCATCGCCCGGATGCCGTTGTCAAACTCGACCACCCCGATCACCCGGCCGCGCTCGTCGATCCCCCAAGGCAGCTCGTTGACGATCGTATACGTCAGCAGCTTGCCCTTCTTGGTCGGCTTGATCACCTTGAAATCTCTTTTACCGCAGTTCAGGCAGCGTTCGTGCCGGGGATAATTGACGTACCCGCAGTTGTTGCACTTGTATGCTGTAATGGTGCTCATGCTTCCCTCCTCAACACGAAGGCCAGCACGTTGTTGCCGAAGCCTCCGAAATTCAGCGAGAACCCGTTGGCTGCCCCCTCCACCTGGCGCTCGTCGGCCTCGCCGCGCAGCTGCCAGACCAGCTCGACGATTTGAGCCGCGCCTGTCGCCCCGACCGGGTGGCCGCGCGCCTTCAACCCGCCGGACGGGTTGATCGGCATCTTCCCACCGATCTGCGTCTCGCCCGCGCTGACCGCCGGCCCGCCCTCGCCCTTCTTGAAGAAGCCCACGTGCTCGCTCTCGGCGATCTCCAGGATGGTGAAGGCATCGTGCAGCTCGGCCACGTCGATGTCCTTGGGCTTGATGCCCGCCATCTTGAAGGCCTTATCCGCGGCGATCGTCACCGCCTTCAGCTCCGTGGGATCCTCGCGTTCCTGCAGCGTGTGCGTATCCGTTGCCTGTCCCACGCCCGCCAGGTTGATCGCCGGTTTCTTCAGCTTCTTGGCGATCTCGGGGGTGGTCAGCAGTACCGCCGCCGCGCCGTCGCTGACCGGGCAGCAGTCGTACAGGTGCAGCGGGTCAGCCACCACCGGGTTGTTGATGTGCGACTGCGGGTGCGTCAGGATACCTTCCTTAGTGATCTTCATCTGGATGTGCGCGTAGGGATTCAGCAGGCCGTTGTTTTGGTTCTTGATCGCCACGTCGGCCATGTTTTCCCGCGTCACACCGTATTTATCCATGTACAGCCGGGCGAACATGCCCGCCATCGCCGGCAGGGTCACCCCGTAGATGTATTCCGCCTGCGGATGGGTCATCGCCGCCACGATGTCGGTCGATTTCGGCCCGATCACCTCGCGCATCTTCTCGCCGCCCACCACCAATACGATGTCGTGGTAGCCCGAGGCCACCGCCAGGTAGCCGTTCTTGATCGCCGACCCGCCCGAAGCAGGACCGTTCTCGATGCGGTCCGCTGCGGCCGGCATCAGGTTCAGCCGATCGACCAGCGCGCTGGCCACCGAGACCTGGTGGTTGAACAAGCCGGAGGCCATGTTGCCCACGTAGACCGCGTCCACCGGGCGGTTGCCCAAACCGGCATCGTCCATCGCCCGCAGCCCGGCGTAAGCCAGCATGTCGACCAGGCTGTCTTCATCCCTGCGTTCAAAGGGGATCATCCCCACGCCAGAAATTACCACCGGTCTCATGACAGCTCCCTCCTCTTCGCCCCCAGGATCTTCTCCAGGATGTCGTCCTCCGTGGCGATGATGATCTCCCGTTCGGCCACCTCCATCAGCTCGGGCGGCACCGGTCGTTCACCGGCCACCAGCCGGTCCTTGGCTGCGAAGTACAGGTCGCGCGTCAGGCCGTAGGGCGTCGCCCCGCCCAGCTCGTGCTGCCCGTCCCGCTTCTCCAGCCCGTACTCGATCATCCAGCGCCGGAAGCCGATCGGGCTCTCCGCCGTGATCAGGACCTCGTCCTGCTCCAGGTACTCGATGTGGTGCTCCATCTTCGAGGCGAACAGGTGCGCCCCGATGCGCAGGCCGCGCTCGATCGCCAGCGTGTGCAGGGAGATGCCCAGCTCGGGCGAGTACATGCGGCTGTTGACGATCCCCACCAGCAGCCCGTCGATCTGGCCCACCAGGCAGAATTCATCCTTCACCCGGTAGCGAGCCCAGCCCAGCAGCTCGGCGTACAGCCGCACACCGACGATGTCGTAGTAGTCCCGCGCCACCTGGAAGGTCGGTCTGACCGCCTCCAGCAGCACCGGCACGTCGTCGCGGGTCACCTCGCGCACCACCAGCTTGGCCCCGGTGGCCAGCGTGACCACCTTGGCCGGGTAGGGCGCCATCGGGTAATCCGGCGGTCTCAAATATGCTTCTAGTTCCATGTCCATAAAGCCATCCTCCTTGATAACCGGACAAACAAAATTTGGTAATTGGATATCAGTTATTAGGTATTCGTAAAACCCAAGGAATATATTTTACCGCGGAGAACGCAGAGAGCACAGAGTATTTGGGAGGTTGAACTGTTGGATGGGAGCCTATTGTTGTTTACTTGACAAGTCCCCAAAAAACCGGGGATAAATCCCAACTGGAGCGGGACAGGTATTTTTGGATTAAAAAAGATCGAAAATAATGAGGTTCGAATGCAAACCCTCACCCCGACCCTCTCTACCTTGCGGAGCCAAGGTACAGGCTCTTTCTAAGGGAGAGGGCGAATGGAAAGTAGGAGGGGAAGGAAGTGAGTTTAGCGAGTATGGTTAGGGTTCATCCGGGGTGTGAATTTTTAAGGTGCGAGTGGAGGGTTGGCGGAGACGTGATCTGACTTTGGTGAGGAAGACCTGAGCCAAGAGCAGGGCGGTGGAACCCTGCCAGGTGTCTTCAAGATCTGGGAAGAGATGGAGGCGCCAGCGGGAATCGATCTCGCCCAGGGTGATAGCAGCCTGATCTGACTCTTGATTAATTTCCTCCCCGAGAAGGTTTGTGGTGCCAGAGGATTTTTCGATATGGAAGGATTGGAAGAAATCGAGACCAGCACGATCACGGAGGTCCTGATAGAGAAGTTTATAGATCTGCTCCATGAGGCCGGATTGTCCCCAGCGACGGTAGGCTCGGTAGCAGGTCTGCCAGGAGGGGTAACGATCAACCGCATGTGGGGGTAGATCCCCGCAGTAGGATCTGCGGGGCAAGTTATACCAGGGGGCACCGAGGCGCAATTTGCGAAGGATACCATTGAGAGTGGCGCGCGGATCAGCAGGTGGGCGCCCACGCGCGAAAGGGGAGGGAGGGGGAATGAGGGGCTGGATGAGGGCCCATTGTTCGTCAGTAAGATCCATGATTAGAGGATGGCGGTTGGCTCCCGGTCCCGTCAGAATGCGACGGGATTGAATTCATTTCTCCCGGGACAGGTGGTAGCCCCCGTCCCGACAGTCCGGGGTCGGGAAATTGGCAATTAATTATTAGCCCTTGGCTGGAAGCCAAGGAGTGAACCTTTTAGCAATAGAGCGAATCCCTTGATCCAGATGCTGAATCTGCTAGACAAGGTAAAGATAGCACATATGTTCTAGTTTGTAAAGGGTGGGAAGGAAAAATCCCCCCGCAGGGGGAACTGCGGGACAGGCCCCGCAGGGGGAACTGTTCTCCCGGATTACTCCGGTACAAACCCGCAAAGACTGTGTAGGACAAGGCTGCATCAAGTGTCCCGCAAGAACAGTGCGGGATAGACTGGGGATAAACCCCGCAATATATGCGGGGCAGGCTTTGGGGCAGGCCCATGGGGTAGGGGGCTTCCAAATCTTCCAACAGATTCTTGTTGAAGAATCCAAGGTTGGAGTTGGCAAAGCTAGCCCTCGCCAGGGGAGCTCACTTACACTACAAGCAATAACATAATTAATTTGGGTATTTCCCTCAATATTCAGAGCCGATAATGTAGATTATCAGTTCTTATCAATAATTCTTGTCCCTCCCAGGTGTAAAATTAGCTCAGGAGGGCCAAGATGATCAGGCGTTTCATCAAGTGGGGAATTGGAGAATGATATTTTCGCATCTGGCTGTATAAAATCAACAGAAAAGGAGAGGATGAAATGACAGACTCTATACCCGAGCCAGTGATCATTAGCGCGATGGGCGACACGGTTTACAAAGGGATGGCTATCTTAGCAGGGATGAAGCTCGATCTGTTTACGCCGCTTAAGGATGGACCATTGACTGCGTATCAAATCGCGGCATCGCTTGGCGTAGAGATGGTCAAGTTGCGCCCCTTACTCTAAGCCTTGGTCGTTGTTGGCCTGCTTGCAGTGGAAGACGGACTCTTCGCCAACACGGCCGAATCCGATTATTACCTGGTACGAGGGCGTCAGAGTTACTGGGGGGATCGGCATAAAGTGGAGTCCGACCTCTGGATCGCAGCTCTTCAAATCGCAGAATCGATCCAAGCCGGAAAGCCGCAAGCAGCGCACGATTATGAAAGTATGAGCGAGGATGAATTGGAGGAGTTTCTTGGCGGCCTGCATTTCCGCGCTTATACCGAAGGTGTTCGGATAGCCAGGAATTATGATTTCTCGTCGTGCCAGACGGTAGCGGATGTTGGAGGCGGAACATGTGGGATAGCGATCGGTCTGGCTGGAGCCTTGCCTCATCTTCACGTGACCATCTTGGAGTTACCATCTTTTGTGCCGGTCGCCTGGCGCTTCGTGGAGCGGGCCGGTGTTGCAGAACGCGTTCAGGTCCAGACAGTTGATGTGGTCAATCAGCCTTTGAAGGATACCTTTGATGTGGCTCTTTTGAAGGCATTTATTCAGGTGCTATCACTTGAAGAAGCTCACCAGGCGCTCAGCAACGTTCATATGGCCCTCAAAACTGGTGGCACGATTTACATAAGCGACCTTGTGCTGGATGATTCCCGCCTGACTCCACCGAATGCTACTTTGTTCAGTCCAGTTTATGTGACCATATATGAGCATGGTCAGAATCGCACAGTGCAAGAGTATCGAGACCTGGTGGCAGAAGCAGGGTTTGAGGGATTCGAGTTTCATGCTGACAGAATCATAACTGCTCGAAAATCAGCACATGCGCATTCTTCCGATGCTAGCCTCCAATGAGACTTTGATCCACAACAAATGACAATGGTGTTGATGGTGTTTTGCATTCTTCGCTCTAGTTAGAATCCGGCGAGAGGGCTTTGTGTTAAGTGGGGAATGCAGGACATCAGCCTTGGTGAATTTATTGGGGTGATCCCGTTACTGTGCTAATTACGATGGCAGCTTGTTTGACCATCCTGATATTTCTTGATGTGTTGAATTGAAAAATAGAAGCGGCGCGGGTTAGTCTCCGACATCGGAAATATCTTGTCTAGCTTGACTTTGGAATTATTTTTCTGTAACCTATTATGTATGCAGAAGAAAATTGTTGAATTCAAAGAAAAACCACCAACATCGCGCTCACAAGTATTTTTTCGTGGGTTCTTATTCGGAATGGCCTTTTTTTTGATTTTTCTCCTCTCCGATTTTATAATTACACTTATATTTGGAACGTCAGAGTACCCCAGAGTCATAACAAATATAATATTAGTTGTCGTTGGATTGTATTTGTTGGCCAGAGTTCTGAGTGTTTGGACCGTTCAATTCTGGCGACAGATACTCGCAATTGTAGGCGTTGGTGTTGGTTTAGGTTTAACGACATTGGTGGGGGTTATTGCCACAGAAGTGTGGTTTGCTTTTCAATGAGGAGAAATACGATTTAAAAACAACACCATTTCCTGAGACAGTCCCGCAATACATGCGGGTTATAAACTCCCTTGACCCTCCGAAGGCAAAATCTCGACCTCCTGGCAGCAAGGGGGTACCCCTTTTTTGATATCGAAAGCTGTACTTCCCAGGGGAATAAATACCTCGAGAGTATTGGATAAAAATTAAGTGTAGAATAGTGACATGCACACTTGTGTCACAGGAGGCAAACATGTCTGAACGAAAAACGGGCTTGGTCAAATGGTTTGACGAACGAAAAGGCTATGGCTTTATCACACCTGATGGCGGCGGCGAGGACATATTCGTCCATAAAACCGGTATCCTGGACGTGCGACCGGGGTTCCAATCTCTTACGGAAGGCGATAAGGTTGAGTTCGAGACCGAACAGGGTCCCAAGGGTCTCAATGCAGTCAACGTCAAGATATTGTCATAGCAATACTTTTCCCCAAACGAACCCGCAAAAATTGCGGGTCTTTTTTTGTGTACTCACTTGACCCTCCGAAGACGGAACTTCACCCTCCTGATATATGGGGGTACCCCATTTCCGACATCGAAAACCTTTAGTCTCGCCCGAAGGGTGAACTCTATTTCTCAGGGGGGTGAATAGTTTCCGACAGGTGGGATTACCCCATGTTTCACCCCTGAACTATCGATAATCGGTGTATAAATAGGCATGAGTAAAATTCCGGACACCTGGGGTGTTCCTGACGATCTCGCAAAGAAGATAACCGAGGGATTGAGAAAAAAGCGACCGACACCGGAAGAAGAGCTGGCCGATGCACTTGAGGAAATTGCCAGGGATATCGCCATCATCGAGCCTGATCCATCCGACTGGGCCAGCTGGGTGATGTATCTTGTAGACCAGCTGGAAGAGGTGGCCAGGAAAAGGCGATTGGATTTTGAGGTAATGCACCAGGCATTACTTGACGAACTATGATCAAGCGTTTTCTCGAGTGGGGAATGTGAGACATCAGCCTTGGTGAATTTATCGGGGTGGCGTTTGCCACTTGCTTGATTACAATGGCTCTTTGTCTTTCTCTACTCTTTATCGTTGATTTGTTAACTGATCATTTCAGCAATATTTTGAATTTCAATCTTAACTTGATTTTGTGAATTAATTTCTATATACTTTAACCAAGGTGGATTAACTATAATCCGAACATCATCGCCACTAGATACCTCTGGTGGCGTTTTGAATTAAGACGAAGGAGGTGGGCGACTGTAAGTAATTCGACCATTAATGTTTCATCGAAGCACAAAAGTCACAACAACCATATTTTCGATTAATTGAAAAATAAGTGATTAAAATTCTTGGAGGGAAAAATGCGTAAGCTAAGCATGTTGCTGATCACAATAATGATCATGATTCTGATACTCTCAGTGGTTCCAGTTTCAGCATCATCACCCCCACTAGAAGTGATGTTCGAAGTTCCGACTGTAATTCCACCAGGTGAAGGACCATTTGGTACATTCACTGCCACAGGCCCGGCTGTTGACGAGGGTCTCGTGTGTCCTTCAGGGGATACAATTGCCGAACTTGAAAAAGTCAATGGGGAACAGAGCAATAAAGGCTTCAACGTTCAAGTTACCTATGTGTTCACTTGCGACGATGGATCCGGTCAGTTCTACGTGAAATTACAGGTTCGGATTGACCAGAAAGGTGACAACTTCAACTGGACTATCCTTGGAGGAAATGGTGACTACGAGAAACTCCATGGGACGGGAAAGGGTATCGGGATACCTGTTAGCGAAGAAGAAGTTTTTGACATCTATGAAGGGAAGGTGCATATAGATTAAATCGGATTTAAGTCTTAAGCATATAGGTGTTCGTTTGCCCTAAACAAAAGATCATCAATTCCAACCCACAATTGTCTAATATCACAAAAGATAATTGTGGGTTGATTTCAAATATAATAGATGCTAGATCAACGATGGAAATATTGAACTGTTTTGGATTACTATCCCGGCAGGCAGGAATTTATTGAATTAATTTAAATATTGGTCAAGCTAATCAGGTCAATTTTTGGCAGGTGCTCCCAACCAGTTTTGAATATTCTAACTGTCATATTGGTGATAATTTAGTGTAGGGAAGACATAACTATGATTAAGCGCTTCCTCGAATGGAGCAAACAGTTCATCCCCCTCGGCGACTTCATCGGGGTGGCGTTTGGTACTGCGCGGATCACGATGGCAGCTTGTTTGACCATCCTGATATTTCTTGATGTGTTGAATTAATACAACGTGTTGAAAAATGCATCAAAATGAAACCATTTCTGATAAAGTGTGTTAAAAAGTTAGGAGATTAGGTATAAAGAACCGTGTTGATTAACCCGTTAGGGCGGATGTTCACTGCCGATCCAATTCGCCCTAATGGGCGGTTGGATTGTCAGAGAAACTGAGATATTTGTGAACCAAAAATCTACTGAAATACTCGGTGATTACACTGAGTTTTATGCATTGCAGGTTCAACGACTTCAAAAACTTGGCATTGCAATAGAAGGTTTAGAAGTCAGCCATTTAGCTTTTCGCACAGAAACTTTAGCTGAATATCTTGTTGTACGCCAGAAATTAGAATTGATATGTTCAGCGAATGTCGAGAACATTTGGAACGGCAGACCTATTTCTAAACTCCTTTTACAAGAGCCATTACAATTATCTCAAAACGCGACAACTTCACTAATTGAACTCATACCACCTATCCATCAAAGTGTATATAAGATGGGATTGGAGCATTTAGGAATTGTTGTCGGGGATACATTTGCTGACTTCGGGAAGATGCACTCTCATAACTTTTCAGGACAACAAGATCAAGGAGAATTCTGTCAACCGTACTTTATTACATTCCCCGACCATACAAATGTAAAGTTTTATCGGTATTCGCTGCAAAAGGTATGCGTTCTTGAAGGCAAGCATTTCGATGGCTTTTACCATGAATTTGATTGAAGTATCTCGAAAACCTCAACTCATTATTAAAATCCATTGAATTTATTTTTGAGACGGGTTGCACTATTGGGCGCCGGCATTATCCTGGTCACCCTCTCCCTCCTGGTCTGCCCAGAAACGGCTGGCTCTCTCACAATGGGCTTACTGCTGCTGGTTGCTGCTCTCGGCGCGGTTGGGATATCAGGGCGGGAGAGGGGAAAGGTTGTTTAGGGGAATATTTTATATTTATTGCACATCAAATGTAATTCTCAGGATTAATTGATTTTCCAAAGAGGAATAGACAACCCCCTGAGTAGTCGCCCTGGGGGTTAGAAAGCAAATAAGGTTTAGGTTTGTTTATGGTAAAGCTTATTAGAAACCTTACTTTTCCTTAGTGTGAATTACGATAGAGCCCCCTTCAATAGGCTGATCCAAGCCATTATCGTAGACAACAACTCCAGCACTATCTTCCTCATACCAAATCTTTATTCGGAAATTTTCTGGTTCATTATCACCAGCCTCAAACAAACGCAT
Source organism: Anaerolineales bacterium (assembly GCA_041558875.1). Classification (GTDB taxonomy): domain Bacteria; phylum Chloroflexota; class Anaerolineae; order Anaerolineales; family UBA4823; genus PFL25. The sequence continues at coordinate 9,088 of JBFFEL010000073.1, read as the reverse complement.
ACCAGAACCTTAACAACTTCATAATAAAAATCTTTCACATGGTACATATGTGACGGTACCAGTTCCGTCCAGCGAGAGACTGGATTTACTCCCGCAGTGGGAACTGCGGGACAGCTCCCCACCTCCCTCGTCATCCTCTAGCTCGCCCTCACCCGCCTCAAACAAATGGGATCCTGAACCTTAAAAACTTCATGTTCCATCTTCAACCCTCTACATACCGATTACCTGCTTTTTCAAGCAGTTCTGCGAGTCCTTGACCGCAGAGCATGGGCATTCCCTTAAATGCCCACCACCCTCGAGCTGTCTGCACAATTTCATTCAGCGCTCAATTGTTGGAAAGAAAAATCAAAACCCAAAATAATCAGTATAAAACTTCATCCGCTCAGCGATCTCCCCCTCCGTCAATCCGAAATCTGGTGCCGTATAGCGATGCTTGCCGTGTTTGTCTTTCTTGTTTCTCTGGATATAGTCCTTCAAGGTTGCCTCGTAGCCCTCCTCCCACGGCAGGCCAAAGTGTGAATAGATGTTTTGTACGGTCCCCACCGGGTCGGACACAAGCGAGTCATAAAATACATCGTAAATCACCTCTGGATTACTCTCCCGGAAAGCAAGATGGCGTGTACCCAGAGTTTCATAAGTACGCAAAATCAAATTTGCCATCCGCCGGACATCAACTTCATTCGCCACGCCAAGATGGAAAGTGTACAGCAGGCTGCAGGCGCTGCAGATACAGGCCACCGGGTCGCGGTGCGTCATGATCAGCAGTGCTTGAGGTACCTCGTCCAATATCGCCCCCAGGCTGCCTGTGTGGGCTGGTGCTTTCAGGGTCAGCCTCTGCTCAGGTTCGTGGGATTGGTATGCATCCAGCAGCCAGCGGTATTCCCGGTATTTTTGGGAAAGTTCGTCCTGCTCCAGGTACCATTCCTGGTAGCTGTAAACCGGCAGCAAGGTGTAATAAATCAGGCTGTGGAAGGTCAGGCCCAATACAACGATGCATTCCTCGTACGAGTCAACCCGGGTGTAGTGGATCGAATCCAGGCCGGGTAGAAAGGGCTGTCGAAAACGTAAACCTTCTTCAGCTTTTACATACCGGGGGTCGGGGCCATCATCATTGCTGGCTCCCTCGGGAAATGGTCGCACAAGCAGCCAATAGGGAAGGCCTCGATGCGCGGGATCCAGGGCTAACAGGTTGTGCAGGAAGGTGGTGCCAGAGCGAGCGGGTCCGCAGATGATCAGCGGCGGAATCAGTGGTTTTTCGAATAACTCCGGCTCCTGCACGCGGGTTTCCACCATCTTCAATCGCTGGACCAGATAGCTGGTGACTATGTCATTGACCATTAAACGACCCAATGGGTGCAGGTTGGCATCCTTCTCGGCTGAATCCAGGAGCCGGAGCAGACCCTGGCGGTGATATGGGTCGCCGAAATCCGATAATCCAGTTTGCTTCATGGCAGTCTCGCAAACAGCCTGTTCGTCAAGACGCGTATTCTGCATTCTTGCCGCAACGAGCAGCCTGCCCAGCGTATTCACTGCCTGGTAGCGGATAGGCAAATGCGACCGTGAATCTCTCATCCTTCTGTCTCCTCCCAGTTCTTGTCCGCGTCGATTTTTGAAATATCAGGATTGATCGAAGTGGCTGCTTCAATTTATCTTCAATTACAAATTAAACCGCCATCCTCAGATCAGCGGTTTTCTTGAATACTCCATCGTTTCCCAGCCTCTATTCGATTTTTGCGCCACATGCAGTATTTTCACTTGGGATGCGGCTTATTTACAGTATAGAGCAAAACTGGTCGAGAATCAACATTTACCGGTTAAAGCATTTCGATATTCTTACCGAAAAAAAGCCGGTTTTTGAAAACAGGTCTGCAGAAGGTGGATAAATCCATTAACCTTGCAGAGAGATTGAATCCTTGTTCGCTGAAGGTGGACAAAGCACCTGGTCTATTCGTCAAGATAGGTCGCGATAATCGGCATAACTTGCCCCGCACTGTTCTTAGTGTATCCCCAGCCTGCCCCGCATCGTACTTGCGGGGTTTATTCCGCCAGGTTCTTCAGGGCTTTCTGCATCGTGCCCCGGTAGCGCTCAACGGCACCCCGGCCCTCCGCCGTCAGGCTCAGGCGCGTGCGCGGTTTCTTGCCGGCGTAGCCCTTCTCGATCTCCACGTACCCCGCGGCTTCCAATTTGCTCAGGTGAGAGGACAAATTGCCGTCGGTAAGCTCAGTGACGTTGAGCACGAAAGTGAAGTCGGCGGCCTCTACCGTGTAAAGCACCATCAGGATCATCAGGCGTGCCGGCTCGTGGACAAGGCGATCGACCTCCCCCAGATCGCGCACGTCCGGGTCGCTGCGACCCATCTCAGGCCGCCTCCGCGCGCCGAGGATACTTCCGCAGGAAGCGCACCAGCAGCACGAACCCGATCAGCAAGATGATCCCGGCCGCGATCGCCAGCGGGATCAGAATCGTCCAGCCCGCGTTGTGCACCATGTAGATCGAGGCCAGGTTGGCCAGGCCCAGCATCCAGCCGTAAAAGTACAGGCGCGTGACGCCATACAGGTAGCCCAGGAAGCTGAACAGGCCGCCGAGAACCAGCAGGGTGATCAGCTCCACCAGGTAGCTTCGCCCGGTTGAAGCCTCGGCTGGTACGCTTGAGCTGGAATCTGGCCTCGGGCTGAGCAGTGTCACCAGGACCAGGCCGAATGTGAGCAGCACCATAACGATGGTGAAGATCAGCACCAGGCGCAGTTTTGGCGAGCGGCGTGGTTCTGCATAGCCGATCCTCGGTCCACTGACGAAGCGCCGCAAGAGCAGCTGGGCCACCACCAGCAATGCCAGCACGATCAGGAAAAGGACCAGGTTCCATACCGGGCCTAACAGTTCGCGGGTGACCGGGTAAATGGCCAGGAACATGAAAATGCTGCCCAGCAGCAGGTCCCAAAGACCGTCTTCGAAATTCATCAGCTGGGAGGTTCGCTGCTGGATCTGGCGTAAATCGGTTGTCTTAGACATGATCTTTTCTCCTTGCATATACTTTGCGCCACCATTTACCTTGTATCGCAAAGTATCTTGCACAAGTATAGCATTTTTTGCCTGTTGTGTCAAGTTCCACTAAATGGTACTCTCGCTAAGTAAATTGAAATTTCTTCAGTGTCACTCTGAGCCGAAGGCGAAGAGTCTCCGGAGCCGATTGTATAATGTGTCTGAGAGAATGTCTTCCATCAAGATTTCCACTGCTCAATAACAAGCCTCAAGAATGATGAAAACCTGGCAAGAATTTAGTTTCGATGATCCCGAACTGGCCGCAGCTGGGTTGGCATTGCTCTTTCAGTCTGGTCCTCCCGTAGGGCTGGCCTTCCTGGCAACGCTGCGCAAAGATGGTGCCCCGCGTTTGCACCCCATCAGCCTGGTCTTTTCAAAGGATCACTTATACCTTCTCATCCCGCCGACCTCGCCCAAGTGCAGTGATCTGAAGCGCGATGGCAGGTACGCCCTGCAGGCTTTTCCTCCCCCCAATAACGAGGACAATGAAGAATTCTACCTGGCCGGACATGCCGAAAGGATCCCCGATCCAGAGATGCGACAGGCGCTCATTGCAGATACAACGATTAAAGTTGAGGAAGGTGAAGTGCTCTTCGAACTGCTGCTCGACCGGGCAATGTACACCAGGTTGGTGAATCGGGGCACTCCCGAAGAGCGTCCAATCCATAAAAAGTGGCGCTCAAATTAACGTGTCCCGCAGATGTATCCTGAGCGTAGCCGAAGGGTATCTCACAGTCTTTGCGGGGATGTCCCAGGCTTGCCCTGGGAGAGCCTGTCCACCTCTCTACATTCGATGCATATGGTCTCCCAACCTCGGCGAAGGAAGAAATCAGGGTAGGTGGCAATGGATGTAAAAAACAATCGCATAAAGACAAAGCCAACGTTGGTCATAGCTATCCTTGTTCTGCTTCTATCAGCTTGCAGCTCACCAGCAGTATATGCCAGTGAACCCCTGCTTGAATCAACCATATATGTCGCTGAAGGAATAGATAACCCCAGGCTACAGTTTCTCTGGTTGGAACTGCCTGATCCAATTGGGCCAGGCGTTGCCGATGTACGGCTTTTTTTGGCCAAGACCGAGCCGCCTGAACCCACCATCCCCAACCCAAATGACCTCAAATGCATATTGTCATCCGAAGATGAATTTGCACGCTTAGGACCTGAGAGAGTTCCCTTTGAGTTCAATGAAGATGGGACTTTTTTTGGCAGTTATACCTATAAAGCCTGTCCCGAGTGTATCGAGTGTTATATGAATTGGGATTACAACCTGTCAATTACCGGCTCGATATCGCCAGAAACTGTTGTTCTCGACATTGCCATAAAGCATTTCGGGCATAACGTCCCGGGGAGCTTTGTGAGTGCCGAATTGGAACTGGCCAGAAACACCAACCAGGAACCGCAAATATCTTGTAATCAGGCGCTTGAGTGCAAAGAAATCGCATTTGTTTCCCGGGATTAACGAAACCTCTGATTGCAGAGAAGTAAACCTTTTGAAATAACCAAAAAGAAGCTGTCGTTGCGAGGGGCGTCATATACCCCGAAGCCTGTCCCGGGAAGCGATTGACCGGGGCAATCGCCCACAAATTTCGTTTATCTCGTAGGTCCCGCTGATGGGCGCTGATTTGTATATGTAGAATTGCTACAAATCGTATAATATTAGTGATAATTAATGTTATAATCATGTAGTTCTCATATGAGTCGTTGGGGCTAACATCATTGCGTGAAATTCATATCAATCACAATTAAACAGAAATAAGTGTCTAGTACGCATCACATATCACTGCAGCTAGAAAAGGTAATACACCTCGGAAATTGCCGCGTTGTTCTGGGGTGGAGATAACTCAGAGAACAAAACCAAAAATCTTGCGTGAAAGGAGTTATACATGTATTTGCAGCGTGTTAAGAACGATTCTGTTTGGCAGTCACTGAAAATCCTTTTCATGGGCTCATTGTTGATCTTCCTGATCAATATCTTTTTTGGATTTGATAACACCCTGACTGTTGGAGAGATCGACCGCTGGCAGTCCTTGATCCATCTGCACAGCGGCAGTATTGGTTGGATCACACTTTCCGCCATTGGCATCGCTATCTGGCTCGTCACGGGAGAACGGGATGTAGATGCTGGTTACGAAAGCCGGATTCGCACGCTGGTGTGGGCCGCGGTATTGATTTTCGCAGTTTACGTGGTTTCCTTCGGACTGGCATTCTCGCGGCCAAGTGGATTCCTGGTAACCCTCCTGCCGATCTTTGGAGCTGGCTCGGTGATTTTGCTCTGGATTTCGGCAATCTTTGCCTTTTCGCAGTTCAAGCACCAGCCTGTCGTGACAACCGTCCATTTCCTGGCTGCCGGGGCATTGCTGACCGCTGCAATTGGTGCGACCGTCGGGATGCTGCTGGGTTTAGAGCGTGTCATCGGCGAATTCCTGCCGCTTCCCCAAGGTGACCGGGTTGGCGCACACGCCGGTATGATGGACACTTACCTGTTTCTCGTGGCCAGCGGGATCGTCGAGTGGGTGATGCGCAAAGAAGTCACCCGCTGGAGTTGGGCTGGTCTGGCCCAGGCCTTGCTGTGGATGATTGGTGCGGCGCTGGTTCCCATCGCTTACTTCCTCAACGTCGTCGAACAAATTCTTCCCATCTTCGGCCTCATGCTGCTCTTGGGGATGGTCATCTTCCTGGTCCGCTACGCCTGGCGAGCAATCATCAGTCTGCCATTTGGGGGTGGTGCGAAACCCTGGGTCTTCTTCGGAACATTATGGCTGGTCGTATATATGGGCTTATTCCTGTATGCGATCGTCGGTACGGGCGGTGATTTCAGCCTGATCCCATTCTGGTTCATCGCGGTTTTCTCCCATGCCGGTTTTGTAGGCATGATGACAAATTTGATCCTGCCGGTGGTCTCCTCACGCGCGCAGGAGAAATCAAATCTCATGTCCTGGGGCGAACCAGTATCCATGTGGACCATCAACCTGGGTATGCTCGTATTCTTTGGGCTGAAGATCTCCTCGGACATACGCATTGGGGCTGCTGTGATGGGAATTGGCATCCTGCTGGCTGTATTCACCATGTTCCGCCGTCTGTTAGCCAGTTGAACAGTCAATCATTTTCTCCAATCTGGTTCAAACTGCTGCTATGCGCTGCTGGAATCCTGGTATTGTTTCTGGCAGCCTGCAGCAGTCTCGTTCCCCCTCCTACTCCCACGCTTTCTCCCCTGGAGATCCAGGGGAGGAGCATATACGATTCTTACTGTTCCCGCTGTCACAGCACAAATACTGACACCATCATTGTGGGTCCGTCCCTGGCCGGGATCGCGGAGCGGGGTGATCACCGGATCGAAGGGATGGATTCGGCAACATATATCCGTTTTTCGATCACCAATCCAGGTGGCTATACTGTTGAAGGATTTCCTGAAGGTCAAATGCCGAGTTCGCTGAAAGATGAACTTGGTGAAGAAGATCTGGACGCGCTGATCGCGTACTTGCTGACCCTGAGATAAACACCACTTAAGCTGTCCTGAACTTGGTTTGGGAGGGCGAAGGGAATTACAGCTTATTCCCCCGCCAATGATCTAGAATAGAAGTTTCAATCGTAAATGACCCCACAGAATGTGCCACAGGAAGTAGTAAGAGAGCCTGAAGGTGTACATGGTGATGAAATCATAGTGCCTGAAAAGCAGCAGCTCCACCAGGCCGATTAAGAATATGTGCAAACCAACATATGCCACCTTCCAACTGGGGTCCCGTCCTAACATAAAAGTGATTTGAAAGATCGGCTCGATCAAGGCCGCGACCAGGATGCTGACCCAGATAATCCTTTCGATGCTCGCTTCGCCAAGAAGCTTGCCCAGGCTGAAATAAACCAGGCAAAAGGGCAGGATATGAAACAGGATCTGCACCACATAACCCATCACCGGATAGAACGTCAACGAATCTGGATAGAGGATATTCGTGTTGATTGGAAAGGAAGACATCCTGTCAACGAGGATGATCACGGCGCCAAATGGCAGGGCAAGTACCACTGCCAGGAGCAAACCTTTGTAATTCCCCTGCTGGTAAACAGCGAACTTGCCATCATGTAGGAGATAAGTAAACAGGATCAAACCAATAATGATGACCAGGAAAACGACTAACAGGGGATTGATCCGGCCGAAGAATCTCTCGAAGGAGGGTCTATTCGATATGTAAGTGATGACTGTCAGCGCGAATACAACAGCCGATAGGCCGAGGAAAACGCTGTACTGAAAGGCCTGCTCAGAAATCAAACTCCACAGCTTTGCCATGATATGCTCCTTTGAAGAATGAATACAGCTGCGAGGTCATAAAAAATCTGGGGTCAAATCCTCAACACGTGCACCGGCACCGAATTCTCGATCCCCTTTAAAGCCAGCTCGTCCTGCTCCTGGGAGGCGATTATACCAATACAGTTGGCAGGCTTGGAATCCCCCTGGCGGGGACTCGCCTGCCCTATTTTATTGGGAGTCTGAACACTTGAAAATAAACCGAGTTTTTCTAAAAACTCGGTTTATTTGAAAATTTGTGTAATTAGCGGAAAGATATATCTAAAGCGGCAGCTCCACGATCCGATCCTCGGCGATCGACATCTCCGCGGCCAGCATGACCTCGATCGAGCGCCGCCCATCCATCCCGCTGACCAGCGGCTGCTCGTTGTTGAGCACACACTCGAAGAAATGCTCAACCTCAGCCTTGGCTGCGCCGGCCAGCTTGCCATTCATCGTAGGCCAGTGGCGTGTATCCGGCAGCTTCCAGCCATCGCGGTCGCAGGCGTACAGGTCCATCGGGGTGAAGTTCAAATTTAAGACGCCATCTGTGCCGATCACATTCATGCGAACATCGCCGAATCCACCCCAGCTGCTGGGACGGTTCCAGCCAGCCCATTCCTCGGGCAGACACCAGCCCACCTCATGGATGCCGAGGGCTCCATCCTCGAATTCGATCGTCAGCCAGGCGCAGTCATATGTCTTAACCTCATCCCACACCCTGCCTTTTAAAGCCCGGGCGTAAACCGATTTGATCGGCCGGGGAGGGTACCACAGCATCTGGTCAATGTCGTGCACGGCGATGTAAGTAACCGGGCTGACCCGTCCGGCCAGTCGACGAGATTCGCCGATCGGGGTGATCCGCCGGGCATAAGCCGACATGAAGCGCCCGATATTACCCTCCTGGATCGCATCCTGGATCAGGGCGTAGTTGACCTCGAAGCGCAGGATGTGCCCCACCATCAGCTTGACATTTGCCTGCTCGCAAGCCTCGATCATCCCATCCGCATCTTCCAACGAGGTAGCAAACGGTTTTTCAACGAGGACATGCACCCCATGTTGGGCGGCATCGACAACGGGTGCCCGGTGGTCAAACTCGGGAGTGGCAATGATCACTGTATCAGGCCGTTCGCTGGCCAGCAGTTCAAGGTGGTCCTGGTAGGGTTTACCCCCGTACGCCTCCACCAGCTTTTGGGCGTTTTCCAGGTTGATGTCAGCTGCCCCCACGCAGCGTGCGTAAGGCAGCTGGTAGCCCACCCGCGCCAGGACATCCCCCATGAAGCCGGCCCCAATCACGGCAAATGTGATCTCTTCCACCTAGGTCTCCTTTCCGAGCCAGCGCATCGACTGGCGCCAAAACTGGCCATAATACTCCCAGGGTTGGAAGAAAGCAGCCCAATGCGGCGAGCAGTCGGTGGAGAAGGCCATCGCCCGGCCCTCACCAAACTCCCAGACCACGACTAATGGGTTCTCATCCTCGCCCTCACCAATTGTTGCCAGCACGTTCGAGTTTTCCTTGGGGAAGATGCGGTTGAAGCCCTCAAAGACCGGGCACTCATCCCAGGGAATATCTTTCATTACGGGATGTTCTTTGTCCATCACATTGACGTGCACACCCTCGGGTGTCTCTACCCGGTCATCGACTCCTTTCAGGCAGGTCACCGGCAGCGCCTCTTCAACTGGAGTATCGTAGTAGCCGCCATGCCCGAAGCGCCCGCTGAACGAGGACCAGCCACCAACCATCAGCAGTCCACCGCCGTTGCGGGTGTATT
>JBFFEL010000072.1:0-18534 GCA_041558875.1 Anaerolineales bacterium | reverse complement strand
TCGCAGGTGGTGGAATTATTCAATCTCAAGACGGGTTGGATCTGGCTGCTGCATGAGGATATTGAAGAACCATACCTGGCCGCATCGTTGAGCCTTCCGCCGGTTCTTGAGAACGACCCACACAAAATGGAAGGCTGGTGCACCTGCCTGATCTCCTACATGGAAGGCAATCTGGATGGTGCTGCAAATGTGAATGTGATCACCTGCAGCCGCTTATCGGGGCTTGTCGATGGCACCGACGGGTTACGTTACCATTCCAGTGTTCCCCTCTACGCTCCTCAAGGGAAGAAGTTGGGCATCCTCAATGTGGTCAGTGGGGATTGGCGTGAGCTCTCAGAAGATGACCTGCGCCTGCTTTACACAATTGGTGATCTGTTGAGCATTGCTATTGAACGCGCCCGGCTGTTCAGCCAAAGCGCTGAATTTGGCGCCGCGGAGGAGCGCAACCGGCTGGCGAGAGAGATTCATGACACGCTGGCCCAGGGTTTAGCAGCCATCACACTGCAGCTGGAAACTGCAGAATTGCTGATGGAGACGGAAGGGATCAGGCCAGAAATCCAGGGACATGTGAACAAGTCTTTGGAATTGGCGCAGGAGAATTTGGCTGCAGCGAGGCTTTCAGTGACTGATCTGCGAGCTGCTCCGCTGGAGGGTCGCACCTTGTCCCAGGCCCTTGTTGATTTGGTCGCAGAAATCGGCGCGGATCAATCTCCAGATATTGGCATAAACGTCATTGGCGGTAACCACCCGCTACCCCAGAGGGTGGAGATTGGATTGTATAGAATCGCCCAGGAAGCGATCAACAACGCCCTGCTCCACGCGGAAGCTCAGAGCATCAATCTGGAACTGGTGATCGACGCTGAAGAGACCAGGGTGACGATCAAGGATGATGGGCAGGGCTTCGACCCTGCGGATATCGCTGAAGATCGCTTTGGTTTGACTGGTATGAATGAGCGCGCCAGGTTGTTGGGCGGAACGTTGAACATCCAAACCACACGAGGAAAAGGAACCTGGTTGGTGGTGAGTGTGCCCACCAAAGGCGAATGGGAAAAAATCCAATGAATTCAATCCTCATACTGATCGCAGATGACCACCCGGTAGTCCAGGATGGTCTGCAGGCAGTGCTGAGTACCCAGGCCGACTTCGAAATTACCGGCGTGGCAGAGACTGGGATTGAAGTGATGCGCATGGTTGCCGCACAAGAACCTGACATTGTGTTGCTGGACCTGGAAATGCCCGAGATGGATGGTCTTGAGGTCTTAGAGCAGCTAAAAAGGGACTACCCAATTGTCAAGGTGATTATATTTACCGCGTTCGACACCGACGAAAGGATAGTCGGAGCGGTTAAAGCTGGTGCCAAAGGCTACCTGTTGAAAGGGGCACCCAGCCAGGATCTTTTCGAGGCCATCCGCACAGTCAGTGCAGGTGGGTCGCTGCTCCAGCCGGTTGTAGCCTCAAAATTGATCGAACATGTGAGCGGGGAAAGCGAGCAGGAGAAGATCGGTAGGCTGACCGGGCGGGAGAGACAGGTTTTGGAGCAGATGGTGTTGGGCAAGACAAATAAAGAGATTGCCCTGCAGTTGGTAATCAGCGAACGTACAGTAAAGTTTCACGTCAGCTCGATTTTTAATAAGCTGGGGGCTGGGAACCGGACAGAAGCGGTCACCATCGCTGCCCGGCAGGGTTTGGTGACATTAAATAATAACTAACAGTCCTCCCGCAAAAGTTAGTTGAATAATAATTGAACCCCGATTTACGATTTGGATCTACTACTGTACGAAAGGACAGGTCGCGACCTGTCCTTTTTCCTTGTAAAAAATCTTATCCAGGGAACGATGCGGGGAGGTGAATATCTCTCTATAATCTTGATCAACATTATTTGACTAGGAGATTTTCATGGGAAACCAGATATCAAAAACTGTGTTAATAACTGGAGCGAGTCGGGGTTTAGGGTTGGCGTTGGCCAGAGCGCTGGCACGTGATGGCTGGAGATTGGTCATTGATGCTCGTTTTCCTGAAGTCCTGGAATTTGTTCAGGATGAGCTCGCCCAATTGACTGAAGTGATCGCCATACCAGGCGATGTGGGGGATGAAACACATCGCCTCGAGTTAGCCCAGGCGGCGCGTAACCTAGACGGATTGGATGCAGTGGTTAATAACGCCGGGATGTTGGGGCCAAGTCCTCAGCCGGATCTATTCGATTACCCATTGGATGTGCTCGAACAGGTCTACCGGATCAATGTCATTGCACAACTGGGTGTGCTGCAAGCGGTTCAAGACCAATTGAAGCCATCTGCACGCATCCTTAATATCACCAGCGACGCGGGAGTCAATACCTACCAGGGCTGGGGCGGCTATGGTTCGAGCAAAGCTGCGCTGGAGCAGCTCTCCGCCATATTGGCTGCGGAAAATCCGGAGTTGAAGGTTTACTGGGTCGATCCAGGGGATATGCGTACGCAAATGCATCAAGATGCCTTCCCTGGTGAGGACATCAGCGACCGACCTCTACCCAGTGAAAGTGTGCCGGGTTTGCTATCCCTTCTGGAAAGTGATTTGCCGAGTGGAAGGTATATCGCCAAAGAGGTTCCCATTCTCGAGAGGCAGGTTTAAGATGCTCGATCTGAGGATTATGGATTCGTCATCTTTGGGTACGTTGGATCGGATGGTAATCGTTAATGAATCCCCGCTTGAGAGGCTGGAAATAGAAATTCCTCCCGAGCTGGAGGCCAAAGAACCACCGGAAGCGCGTGGTTTGCGGCGCGACGAAGTCCGTTTGATGGTCACGAACTACCTATCCGATAGTATCCGGCATACCACATTTCGGGACTTCCCTGAATTCTTGAATGCCGGGGACGTGGTGGTGGTCAACACCAGCGGTACTTTCAATGCAGCTGTTAAAGCGCAGCGAGCGGATGGAACAAAGTTGGAAGTTCATTTTTCTACATACCTTCCTGGCGGGGAATGGACAGTTGAGCTGCGCACTTTTAATGATGGGGGGACAGTCCCGTTCTTTGAAGCCGCGCCAGGAGAGATATTGCAGTTGCCTGACCGTGCCTCGCTTTCGATTATCTCGCCCTACCATGAAGGCTCAACTTCCCGGCTCTGGTTTGCGCGTTTTCATGCACAGGAACCTGTTGACCAATTCCTGGAAAAGAATGGTTTCCCGATCCGGTACAGCTATGTTCCTCAGGCATGGCCGGGGGAGTATTACCAGACTGTCTATGCCAATGAAAAACAGAGCGCAGAAATGCCGTCGGCGGGGAGGGGTTTCACCCCAGAAATCATCACCCGCCTGGTGGCGAAGGGAGTTCAGGTGGTTCCCATAACGCTCCACACAGGTGTTTCCAGCCAGGAATCTCACGAACCACCCTACGCGGAGTTTTACCGTGTTCCGGAGATGACGGCCAGAATTGTGAATCTCGCCCGTGAAGCCGGAAATCGTGTCGCTGCGGTTGGCACGACAAGCATTCGGGCGCTGGAAACGGTGACCGATTCTGGCGGTTTGACTCATTGCGGTGAGGGCTGGACAGATCTGGTCATTAACAAGCGTGACCAGATCAAATCCGTGAACTGTTTGCTGACAGGAATGCACGAGCCCGAAGCCTCTCATCTCGACATGCTGGAGGCCTTGGCAGGTCGAAGACATATCAACAGAAGCTATCAGGCCGCTTTGCAGGCCGGATATCTGTGGCATGAGTTTGGGGACTTACATCTCCTGATGCCCTAAAAATATTGTGGTTTTTGAGCCCAGAAGCTCGTATTTATTCCAGGCAATGCATGAAGACTCTCCGTAAAAAATTTATCGAACCAATATGGGGATAAAATTAGATCTTGATATTGAACAAATTCCCCGTTAAGATTACCTAATTAACCCATGCTTTCCAACTTTTTAACGTTATGTCGTGTACTGTCGTGATCCTGAAATTGGGTTTCTTACAGTGAACTATGCATGATGAACGAGTAAATCTCTCCATAATATTACAAAATGGTAGGCGTTTAGGGTATGCAGAATATGGTGATAAGCATGGCCTACCTGTTTTTTACTTCACCGGCGGCAACAGCTCGCGCATTGAAGGCATGTGGTTTAAAGAGGCCGTCAGTCAACGTGGGATCAGATTGATCGTGCCTGATCGTCCGGGATTTGGTCTTTCCGAATTTCAAGAAAACCGGCAGTTTCTAAATTGGCCAGATGATGTGACTGAATTAGCTGATGCTTTGTCAATAGATGAATTTTCTGTTTTTGGATTATCTGGGGGCGGACCACATGTCTTGGCAGTATTATATAAAATGTCAGACCGAATAAAGAGAGCCGCGGTGGTCAGTGGTACTGCTCCCCCTGAGATGCCCGATTTGTATGAAGGGATGTGGTTGCCTGTCAGGCTTGTTTTCATCACCGCCAAGTACTTACCAAGAATCAATCGCATCCTGTTATCACAAATGGCGAGTTTTTACAGTGATTATGAACAAATGATCACCCGCATGAGCCAGTTTCTCCCAAGTCCAGATGTTGAATTGATCAATAACAATCCTCGAATAATGGAAGTATTCGCTAGTGCAGCGCAAGAAGCTCACAAAAATGGTATTGATGGAGATGCTTGGGAGTGGCGATTATATGTCAATAATTGGGGATTTGGATTGGATTCAATTCAGCTTGAGGTTTTTTTATGGTATGGAATTTATGACCGGCAAGTTCCCATTGGCATGGGTCGTTATCTGGCGGAAAGCATCCCGCGAGCAAAACTTGTTGAAGTTGAAGATGGAGGTCATTTTTCCACGATTAACAATCACATTGGAAAGATCTTGGATTATCTGGCATGATAATCCGGTTTGGATAAGCAAACAGCTCTGGTTCTGCTTGGTTTTTAATTCATGGTGTATGCAATCATCCCAAAGCCCGAGAAACTCTCCATCTTCCCTGGTGAAATTCACCTGGATAGTCCGATCGAGATCTCCGGAGATTACGAAACACAGAGGATATTGGCTCATTTTTCCGAGTCATTCCCACAATTCTTCAGATCCGCTTCTATCAAACCACCTTCGCCTGTATTTCTTAAATTGCGGAAAGATTTAAAAAATGAAATTGGAGACGAAGGTTACTGGATCGATATCACCCGGAAGCTTGTATCCATCCAAGCTGCTGGATTGGCTGGATTATTTTATGGGATGCAGACCTTTCGCCAGTTGTTGCCCCATAAAGCGAAGCCAGAGGGATATTCTATCTCCTGCTTGACCATTGTTGATAAACCTCGCTTCAGGTGGCGTGGCTTCATGTTGGATGAAGCGCGTCATTTCTTTGGAATGCAGACGGTTAAAAAGGTTTTAGATTGGCTGGCGTTTTTCAAGGTCAATCGGTTTCACTGGCACCTGACCGATTATCAGGGTTGGCGAGTTGAAGTTTCGAAATACCCGCGACTGACGGAGGTAGGTGGGCGGAGATCAGGGAGCCAGACCCGTTCTTTCAGTACGAAGTTTCGAGGTATGGATTTGACACCCCACGAGGGTTGGTATTCACAAGACCAGATCCGGGAAATTATCCAATATGCCGCTGAGAGGTATATTACTGTAGTTCCTGAGCTGGATTTGCCAGGGCATTTCAGCGCCGCGCTGGCTGCATATCCTCACCTGGGATGCATCAAAGAGGCTATGGATGTTCCCGTCGAATGGGGGATTTTTAACGATGTGGCTTGCGTTGGAAGCCGGGAGACGAGAAAGTTTCTCCATGGTGTGTTGGATGAATTCAGCGATCTCTTTCCTGGACCCTACATCCATCTGGGTGGAGATGAGATCAGAACTAACCACTGGCAAGAATGCCCGGAATGCCGGCATGTTAAAGAAGGATACGGGCTGAAGAATTATTCTGATTTGAATCCCTTGATAATGAACGATTTAGGATCTTTTTTACAGTCAAAAGGGAAGACTCCAATCGTCTGGAATGAAGCACTGTGCCCAACTCTGGATAAAGAGATTGTGATCATGCATTGGACACCCAGTCCATTTTCATTATTAAAGACCAAACGGGCTCTTGTGGATGGCTATCACATTATCTTTCAAACTTTTTGGGAATCGTATTTCGATTATGCCCATTCCTTCATCCCCATGAAGAAAGTTTACCGGGCCAAATCCCTCGACCAGATACCAACCAATGGTTGGAGCAGGGTGTTAGGTGTGCAGGGAGCGCTGTGGACTGAATTCGTGGCGGATGAAGAGCGGATTCAATGGAATACTTTTCCCAGGTTGGCTGCCAAGGCAGAGGTAGGTTGGTCGCAATCCGGCAACCGGAAATACGCGGATTTTAAAGATCGCTGGGCGAGTTTGAAGGGACATGTTGGTCGGATCGGATTAGGCAATCCGGCACCGCTGGAAGCGAGTGATCCAAGTTCTTATCGGCGGAGCATGGCACTGCTCCATGATGTGATCATGGATATGCAGGCTGAGCAAAAGAGGTGGCGTTAGCTTGGATCCCAATTCATTGGAAAATCCCCATTGCTCCTGCAAGCAAAACAATCACCAGACTTAGATTTACCAAACCATGCTGAATGATGCTGATCCAGGTATTGCGGCGCTTCTGGACGACGTATGCCAGTAATAGCGCTGAAGGAAGCATTGCGATAAATATCCAGGGCTGCCATAAGTGATTAATCGTGAACATCAGCCCGTTAACCAACCAGGCAATTGATCCGAAAGCCAATTCTTGGCGGGGGAGGATATAACCGCGAAACCAGAATTCCTCTCCAAAGATGTTGAAGAACCAGCCAATAAAATAGAACAGCACCAGGTGCCACTGTCCTTTCATCGGCACTTCCATGAATTCTCCCGGAGTCCAATTGTTTGTACCACCAGGACCAAACTCCGCTGGCCAGGCTGCCCTCGGCGCCAGAAAACTCACTGATCTGGTCCAATTACCGGTGAAGGCAAGGCCGAAATAGGTTATCAGCACAAAGAAGATTATCCCGGTAATCCACAACCAGTCACCTCGGTTGAGCTTCGCCAGACGAAAACGATCTTTCAGGACCTTTAATGTCCACGGGTTGCCCTCAATTCGATAAGCGATCAATGCTGCCGCGAAAAAGAATGCCATCGAGAGTACATAACCCACCAGGTAGCCCTTGAAGTATGGCAGGCCGGTATACTCCACGTATGCTGGGATCAGGAAATAGTGGATGATATATAAACTCACTGCGGGTAACAGCCCGTAGATGATAGTCTTGCCTAAAGAAAGTGGTCTAATTCCAGAAGCTTTTTGGTCGCTATCAGCTCCTTTTTCCGTCTTTATCACTTTGGGATTTGACAGGACATCATCCTTTGAAATTTGAATATCGGACATGATTTTCTCCTGCATAGTGGGTGAGAGGGTGGCTCTCAATATACTTCGCTTGAAAAAATCTACGCAATGGATCTCTTATTTGGCTGCTCAGATGCATACTGATAATCATTGGTTGAGTTCTGCCTCAATCGCGACAGCAATATCACCAAGCAGGCCCGTCCAATAAGTGCCTCCGCAGTCAAAGCCATGCCGCACCAGGACGAGATCAGCTGCTGGATATACATAAATAAACTGGCAGAAATTTCCCTCGGCGTAATAGGCCCTGTTTTCGACATCCAGAAACCAGTAATTCAAGTAGTAATTGGTATGCTCACCTCGATTGGTGAAGATCGCATCAGTTCCTCGCGAAATCTGGTTAACCCAGGCTTGCGGGATCACCTGCCGGTCTCCAACCTTGCCCCCATTAAGGTACAGCCAGCCCAGCTTGGCGAAGTCTACCGCCCGGCCATTAATCCCAACCGACATACGCTCAAAACCTGATCGCTCACTATCCAGATCCCATGATCCATCACCTTCCGCGCCCATCGGTTTCCACAACCGTGTCTCAAGGTATTCAGAGACCGACATCCCAGTGGCGCGTTCCAGGACAATTCCTAGAAGCTGGGGGTTGTAATCGTTGTAATGGTAACGTCTGCCAGGATCCTCGACGATTTCTGTATTCAAGACTGACCTCCGCAGATCTGGAGAGTGGGAGGTGATGAAGTCATCACTGAAGGGATTAGATCCCTCCCGTTCAAAACGTATGCCAGATGACATCATGATCAGGTGCCTTAGGGTGATATTTCCAAATCGTTGATCACGCTCAAGCAGTTCGGGGATGTAGGCGGTGACAGGTTCATCCAGATTGCTGATAAAACCCTCGTCAATAGCGATCCCGATCAGGGTCGACGCAAAAGACTTGGCGACTGAGAGTGAGGCTTGTATCGCCTCTCGGTTGGAGCCATTGAAGTAGCCTTCGTAGAGCAGCGTATCGTTGTGAAGGACGATGAAGGCAGTGGTATTGGATTCTTCGAGATAAGTCTCAAACTGTGTATTATCGATTGTAAAGTCGTCCAAGATCTCAGATTCTTCTGTTGCGAAGATGTAAGGTTGATCACTGGCCTTCACTTCTCTGGAGGGAAAGCGCTTCCAATCGTCAAACTTTGAGCCGCCCCAGAGTATGCCCCTCGCAGCCAGGGAAGTATCTGTTGATGCCAGCGCCCAAACGTATATGCCTGCGACTACAATGCCTAAAGCCGCTATCACCATGAGCAAAACGATTAGGGAGCGTTTCAAGATATTCATAAACACTGTTTGCGCCTCATTGATTGTGGTGGTTTCATTTTTCCGTCTTCTGGATAAATTCAATCCAGGTAAATTCTGAATTTGGAGATTCCTTGATTTTTCCATGATTATTTCCTTTAAAAGCGGCACACTCATTTCTGAACCCGATCTGGAATTCGTTCACATTTTGAAAAATGTCCTTTTTCGAATGCCGTCCGAGTATTTATCTTCTAATTCATCCCATCTCTGGAAGATCGTAGTTTGAGCGCAGGCCGGCCCATTTTTCTCCGCCTGGTGAAGGTCTTTAAATCGTGTCCATTCAGCTTCGATCTCGGGATGCGAAGCAAAGTATTGTTTTAACTGTTCAACAACTTCTATGATCGAGACGTGACGGTCAAACATGATTTTTGCGTCACAAAACATATGCAGCAGGTACGGAACTGCTACCTGGTTTTGAACCAGGCTTTCATATGAGGTTAAAAAATATTGCACCACAACTCCATCCACAATGATGTTGGCCACACCTGAAGATGGCTCACAGGTTTCGAACACAAAAATCAGATCGATATCTGACTTCCAGGTATGGGTGCCTGAGGCAAGGCTGCCGAAGAGCAGAATTCCGATCAAATTCTCATCCTTGATTGCCTGGGAAACTACTTTATCCAGAATTTCCTCTTGCAGTGCAGGTTTCCCCTGCAGTCTCCTTAATTTTTGTTCCATCCAGAGAAATCCTGGACGATTGGTCACCTGCGGCTCGTGTGAAAAACCGGTGTGATTCTCAACAATATTCATCTTGAGTTCTTCTATTTCTGAATTCTCTCCTAGTAAATTGATTTCGTTGTGGTTCACTTTGGTTCTCCTAACTATGTCGTTCCAAGCGCGGAAGTGGTTGATTCCTGTTCGCGGGCCTCATCTCTGTGATTGGTTTCGATATTGCGCAATGGGGCATTGACCAGGGTGAATATGCCGGAAATGACAAAAATCAGACTGGCTAAGATGAACATCATGTTTACTCCCGTTCTATCTGCTAGGGGACCAGCAAATAATAAACCAAGCGGTGTCATGGCATTGGCCAGACTGATCACAAGCGACAATACCCGTCCCTGCATATCTTCTGCAACAAGCGTCTGCAGCAAGGCAATTGCTGGACCATTCACAATAACATTCATCAATCCGGCGATAAAAATGCCTGCCAATGCCAGCTGAAAAGCAACAGTATGAGCCAAACCGACGACCAGTAATCCGAGGGCGGTGCCAAACATGCCCATTGTTGTGGTGCGGATTTTGCGCTTAAACCCTCCCCAAACACTGAGCAATATCCCACCAACAAGGAAACCGACCGCTAAGGCCGACTGCATGGAGGCGACTTCCATTACTCCACCCGAGAATTCATTTTTCACCAACAGCGGCATAAGGGTTATGGCTGGAATTGTGACCAGGTTGACTGTTACCGCGATGAAGATGACATTGCGCAGTCCAATCCAATTCCAAACGTAGCGAAAGCCATCCCGTATATCACCGAAAACTGATGTCTTGATCTGGTCGGGTGATTCTTCCCGTTTGGGTTGGGGGATATTAATAAACAGCAAGGGCAATATTGCCAGGGCTGCCGTGAGTAAATCCACTGACAAGACGCTGTGCAGGGGGATAAGTGCGAGCAGAAAAGCACCGAGTATTGGTGCCGCGATATTCATCAGCCCCTGCAGAAGTTGGTTAATACCTTGCACCCGGGTGAGCTGATCTTCTGGAACCATCAACGAGGTTGAAGAGAGCATGGCTGGCACGTGAAAAGCGCCTGCTGTCGAGCGCACCAGCATCAAGGCGTAAACATGCCAGATTTGGAGGTTGCCATCCCAGATGAGGTAGATCAGAGCAGCAGTAGCCAAGGCTGTGATTGAGTCTGCAGCCAACATCACTAATCGCCGGTTCCAGCGATCGACGAGTGCGCCTGCGAATGGTCCCACGAATACTTTGGGTAGGAATTCAATTGTGGCCGCAGTAGCCAGGACAGTCGCGCTGCCAGTGGTATCCGTCATCCACCAGATCAAGGCGAATCCCACCAATGAACTGCCCAAAAGGGAAAAAGCCTGTCCGGTCCAGATTGTGAAGAAGGGTATCTTCCAACCGATGTTTAGTTTTCTTTTCAATTCACTTGCCGTACTCATCGTTAAAACTCCTTTGTGGGTGATGTTTCTGTTCTGGCGCGGTTCACGGACAACAAGGGAATTCCCATGTCCCGAATCCGGATCAGAATTCCGAATAAATGTGCCTGATCTTTGAACTTTCCGCAGATCAGCGTTTCACCTTTGGCCAGCTCAGTCAGCTCCAATCCATTGAAATTTCTGGACCGTTCTGAGCTCAGGTGGCCCTTGATCCTGATTTCGAAGTATTGGTTTTGGGTTGAATCAATCATTTCATCCATCTCGAAATTTTGTTTTTAACCACTGGGTAATTTCGAAATGAATGTAAACCCTATAGGGTTGATTTGTCAGTAGTCTTAAGTTGAATTAGGGGGGTTGATTTTCAGAATCGGGGATTTCAGTCCAGTAGATTTAATTCTCTGGCCTTAGCGACGGCTTGCGTCCGATTTTTAACTTGCAGTTTGCTGAAGATATTATTGAGGTGTTTTTTCACAGTTCCTATGGTGACATACAGTGCTTCGGCGATCTGTCGATTCGAGTATCCCTTAGCGACCAGGTTCAGCACTTCCAGCTCACGTTCACTTAGTGGTTCATGCAGCAAGTCAGGAATTGGTGAAAGTTCTGGAACGTGGGAGGATTTTGCTGTTAATTCATCCACAAATTTGGGCGCGATATGTCGGACTTCAGGCAGCAATTCCAGGATCGCCTGATCCTCATCGAGGAATGCGCGTTGGTAGCCTTGGGGTGCAGCGATTGACAGGGCGGCTTCCAAATGTTGAATTGCGGACTTCCGATCCCCCTGCCCCAGATCAGCTAGTGCGGTAAGCAGGTAAATCGTAATCAATTTACGCAGCCTTTGACCTTCCTTGGCTGAATTTTCCATCGTTTTCAGGATCTTTTGTGCATCAAGTATCCGGTTTTGTCTCAGCAGAAAACGGGAATATGTGAAATAAGACCATTCGAGCCAGTGATGGGGTTTATCTTCAGGGCTGAATCCAGCCGTCTCTACCCAATGGATAACTGAGTCAATTTTTCCCTTTTGTAAATTAGCCTCTGCTTCCAATGCTGAAAACCAGGCCCCATGCGTATTTGCGGTTCCAGTTCGCTTGGCAAGCTGGATACCATCATTGATCAATTGAGAAAATCTGTCCCAATGTCTATCGATCAGGTATATGCGAGCGAGGACGTACTGGGACAGAACAATACCCTGGGTAATCTTGCTCTGAGTAAGCGCCTCTAGAGCCCTTTGAGCTTGTTCCCGAGCCTCCTCCAGTTGGTTTATTTCATAAGAAAGATGACTCCAGGGCAGGTATATCGCATTCGCTAAAGATCTACCGGAAAATTCTTCCTGGCCAATTTCGGAATACAATTTGTGGCAAATTGCCGTTGCTTCATTTAATCTACCCAATTCATTTAAAGAGATAACCAAGTTGGTGAAGACCACCATTGTACCGATTATCTCCCCAGCCCGGTAACCGGAGTCGAATCCTTGCCGGTAGATATCAACAGCGGATACAACATCGCCTCTCATCTCGAGGACCTGGCCAAGGATGTTGAGGGTGAGACTGCGAAAGAATGTGTCATCCTCAGCGAGATATTCCAGGGCATCCCGGGAGTATCTGATCACATCTTTCAGGTCGTTCTCAAAGAGGGCGATGTGTGCCTGGATGCACAACAATTGTCCATAGGTGGAGGAAGAAAGATCTTCAGGCATATTCTCTTGTGCGGCTCTAGCATAAGGCAGTGCCTCCCGGTATGATTCGGTGAAGAAAAGTGCAAAACCCTTATACAGGCTGAGAACGGCATTTTGCTTGACGACCTCATCTGGCAGGGCATCAAACCATCCGAACAGAGAAACGAATGTGCCTTTTTCTATTGCCAGCGGAGCTGCCTGCGAGATGACCTGGATGGCTAGATCATCGTCACCGGAAAGGATGGCATGTTTGACCGCTTCTGGGAGCAGCTCATGAGCGATAAACCAGCCGGCAGCTTTCTCATGCAATGCTGCCTGATTCTCTCCCTCAATTTCAACCCGCAAATAATCTTGAAATAAATGGTGGTATCGGTACCATTCCCGCTGATCGTCGAGTGGGATCAGGAATAAATTGGTTTCCTCCAGATAGCGCAGGATATCTTTAGCATTATCGCCTTCGATGAGATCATCGCA
The DNA here is from genome assembly GCA_041558875.1 of Anaerolineales bacterium. GTDB lineage: Bacteria > Chloroflexota > Anaerolineae > Anaerolineales > UBA4823 > PFL25. Next base: position 5,639 of record JBFFEL010000072.1, on the reverse strand, counting down.
AAGTGGTGCTGAAAAGCGGTCCAGGATGGCAGTATTTCGCAAGAATGATCTCACCTCTGGAGGTTGGTTTGCGATCACCTCATCTGCAAGATAATCGATCACAAAACGATGGCTGCCGCTGAAAGTATTGATAAAAGCGTCAATATCCTCCCTTTCTCTCAGGGAAAGTGCCGCCAGCTGCAACCCCGCAACCCAGCCTTCAGTGCGTGAATCTAAGATATCAACCTGCGCATTAGAGAGATTCAATCCCATAGAGGAATTTAGGAATTCCTCGGCTTCCTCTGGTTTCATGCGCAGATCGGATTGGCGAATCTCAAGCAGCTGGTTGCGAACCCGCAGCTGGCTCAACTGCAGGGGTGGATCTGAACGGCTGGCGATGATGATGTGCATCTGCGGAGGCATGTGGTCGATCAGATAATTGAGCGATTCATGGACTTCCTGCTGCTCAATCCAATGATAATCATCGAGGATCAGGATGAAATTGTCCTGAATTTTGGCAAGATCGTTGATCAATGCTGAGAGGATCGCTGTTTTGGAAGATAGTTGGGGGGATTGGAGCAAAGCGAGCGATGCAGTTCCTGTTTTCGAATTTATAGTTTGTAAAGCAGCGATCAGGTATTGGAGAAAGAGCGCCGGATCATTATCGTCGCTATCAAGAGATAGCCAGCTAGTAGGGATTTCCCTTTCCTGGCTCCATATACTCAACAGGGATGTTTTCCCATAACCAGGTGGAGCGGCGACAACAGTCAGTTTATAGTTTAGGTTCTCATCCAGGTGTTCGAGGACACTCTGACGAGAAACATGGTTTGGTCTGAGTGTGGGGATGTAGAGCTTCGTGGCGAGGATTGATGATGTCAAGAGGAATACTACTTATAGCTCGAATCAGGGAGCGAAATTGGTTTCATGCATTGAAAATGATACCTAATATAATAACATTATGTGCTGTTAGCCAGGTTAGTGGAAAAGGGAGATGTCTTCTTCCTTCCTGAGAAGTCCCAAATAGCAGTAGATGCCTTGGTGAGAATCCCTTTGTTATGTTAATTATATTCTATGACCTATGGGAGGACTTAATCGAGAAGTTATCTCAAGGTCCATCTGTGGATCAATACGGCTGGAGGTTGGAAAGAAAACGCATTTAGCTTGAGTTGGATAAACTCTATTTATCCGGAATATCCAGCAAATTGTTCTCTCCGAGGGTCCATACTTTCGGACCTGGCCACATTTCACTCAATCGCTTCGATGTATCTTGATTATCGCCATCGAGAACCAGAATGCTCTCTCCAGAATTCCACCAATCGACCAGGGTGATGAACGAGTTACCAGCTTGGGAGAGGTCCCCGATGCGGTAGAAATCTTCAATGCGAGTTAAATCCTCAGAAAGCTGGTAAATCCAGACGCCTCCATGTCCGGAAAGACCAGCCTCGAAATTCCCGATCAGCTGGCGATGATCTGCCGACCACAGGTTCCTAAAGGGACGTGGGACTTCCAGCGGATCTTCGCCCCCTGGTGTCTGGGGGATGAAGGCTGGTGAGCCATCAAGAGGTACCACCCAGAAAGGTTGGTCTGGGTATATGAGCGCGTTTTGCTCAGCTGCCCACAGGGGGACATCACTAAAATGGTTGCTTGAGATTTGTTGTGTCCCAAAATCTGATACACGGGTGACTTCCCATTCAGAACCAGAAATTCCGTTGGGGAATGTGACCAAATAGGTGCCCAAGCATGATTCCTTCAGCCCGAAGTTCAACCACGCTGTGGCGTTAACATAAGCCAGCGTATCTCCAGTTGGAGACCAGGAGAAAGTCATCGAGGCGCACTCAGCGATGGTTTTCGTGCTGTCCGGCCCAGAGACGAGAACTAAGTCGATTTGCTCAGTCTCAGGATTGTAGACAGCCGCCGTCACGTGTTCGCCATCTGGAGCCCAAGCAGCGCGGGCGACATTATCGTCCAACCATTTGGTTGCAGTGTTTGTTTGGTAATCGTAAACCCAGAGATCGCTGACGGAGGCTGTATCGTTCTCCGTCCCATGGAAGAATTCGGAAGAGTAGACCAGCTTGCCGCTTATGGGGCTGTAATCCCAAAATAATCCAAAGTCAACCGGACTGGCTTCGACAGTTACAAGCTCGTCTTGAACCACCAATAGTCCGATATCTGCGCTTGCAAAAGGAGCCAAATGCCCGATAGAGACAAGTTCGGGTACCGGGGACGAATCTTCATCAACTTGCGGTTTGGGCTCTTGAGTTGGCGTAGGTTGGGGTGTCTCGGTCGGTGTAGGGATCTCCTCGGTCAGGGTAATTTCAGGCGAAGGAGATGAGGACAGCTGTGTTTCAATGCCAACTTCGAAGGTGCCGCAACTGGCCAGAAGGAAAAGTGTACCAAGGATCAAGGTTTGCATTACACGTGATGGCTGGCGAAATGTCATGAGGTTAACATCCTTAATTAATCAATAATGTACCAACTACTAACTGTTACTATAACATTTTCATGTCACAATGAGTTACCCATTTGTCACAGAATAGTCACCAGAAGTTATCACCTCGTAAATATTCTTTGGTCTGGAGTCCAGTAATATAGATTGCCGGGGAACAAAGGTAAAAGGAAATTCGTTAATGGGATTGCGATTCATCAATTGGAGGTGATTGAATGAAATGGAAATTGTTTATCGTCATTATTACTCTGATTTTGCTCTCTGCGTGTGCTGAAGAAACACCTGTGGATGAGACGGTTTTAGGGGGTGAACAAGTCGACAAAGAGATTTCTGAGGGCGAGGTTATTGAAGACCAGCTCATTGGTAGTGAGCTGGTCGGTCGCGAGTGGTTTTTAAATACCCTCGATGGTGAGCCACTGATCGAAGGGACAAATATTATCCTGGCCTTTGATGAATCTTCATTTTCTGGTTTTGCAGGCTGTAATGGATATGGTGGACCGGCTGAGACGGATGAGGAGGGGAATATCACATTCGGTGAGATGTCCAGCCAGGCGGAAGGCTGCATTGAACCAGAAGGCGTCTTGGACCAGGAGATTAATTACCTCGACCAGCTGCTGGATATGGAGAAATTTCGCGTTGAAAATGGGGAATTGACCTTGTCGATTCCGGGAAGCGGGCAAACGCTTATTTATACACTTAGAGAACCTTTTAAGATGGATCCCCAATTGCTGGAAGACTCTAATTGGAAATTACTGGCAACAGATGATTTTCCCCTCATTGAAAACTCGCTGATAACAATTTCATTTTCTAATGGAGAGATGGAAGGATTTGGGGGGTGTAGAGATTACCGCGGGGAATATGAGGCAAAAGGAGATGAAATCCGCTTTCCAATGACGATGATGCTCAGCGAAGTTTGCGAGGATGAGGCTCTCTTGATCCAGGAAGGTGAATTCACCACCGCTTTGGAGTTGTCAATTCATTATCAAGTCCAGGATGATCAATTGACGCTCATTCTGGCAACCGGTGAGACAGTGATATTCGAACGGCAAGAATAATTTAGAATTATCGCTCTTTAAAATTTGACAAAGAATGTCGCCGAAAAATCCATCAGTCCACATTACTATGACATTCTATAAGGAAATTTAAACATCCTTTCCGTGTTTATCCGTGCTCGTCTGAGGTCAATTGAAGAGTTCCGTCATTCATAAATTCTCCACTGCCTTTGCCAGATTCTCCATCTTGGCACCTGCAATATTTCTCGGCAGCATTCCCAGACCACAATCTGGTGCTGCCATCAACCTTTCTTCATCGATATGCTCAAGAACTTCCTTCAGCCGCTTCCTGATTTCCCCTTCTGTCTCAACTCGACTTTGCGCTATGGTAACCAAGCCCAGAACAACGGTAGATTTTTTAAATTTGTCGAACAGGGTTAAATCGTTTTGACGGTGAGCATCTTCAATTGAAATAAACTGGAGGCTTGAGCTATCGATTACCTCAGCGATTTCATGGTAGGCGCTTGGATCTGCCTTAGGAAAATCTGGGTTATCAAGTACGTCAGGATATCCACAACACATGTGCATGCACAGGTTCACGCGTTCATGTAAATCGAAAAAGCATCTTTCCAGGTTATCTATTCCGAAAGACAGTGCTTTTTTGGGGTATCTGGCAAATACCGGCTCGTCGATCTGTATCCAATCGCAGCCAGCTTTGACCAGAGCTTTTATCTCATAATTTAACGCTTCAGCTAGATCTTTCCCAAGTTTCTTTTCATCACCATAATAATTGTCATACATCGAATCAGCGATTGTCAGCGGTCCCGGGAGGGTAATCTTAACCGGCTTACGAGTTGCAGACTGGGCGATCATATAGTCACGCGGTAAAAAATGAGTTCTTTTTGGTTTTATTTTTTTATAAATAGTTGGCACTTTCCCCGTCCAGGTGCCTGCCCGCATGGTTTTTTCGGTGAGTTTTTCGAAATCAATCCCCTCCAAATGGCGACAGTGGTAGTTTATATAATTGTCGCGTCTGATTTCTCCATCTGTCGGAATATCTATACCTGCACGGACTTGCTCTCTTACAACCTCTTCGACTCCCTTATCTAGAAGATTCTCCATGCTGTTGCTCTTTTTCTCTAGATATTCGTTATATCTTCCGATTACTTTCTCTGACACCGTAGAACCAGACCTGAACCAATCTGGGGTTGGGACATAATCAGGTTTAGGGTAAGAGCCTATTGTGGTGGTTAGAATTTTGTGATCTTGCATCATATAAATTGAATTCTCCATTTTGATTTATGAATAAAGTTAAACCGCTTTCATTTCTCTACTTAGAGAAAATCTCCAGCTGGATCGAACTGAAAGAATTATCATTTGCTTTGTAGGCCGAACATGCAGATAAACCGACGATCATATCCGTCTCAGCTTTTAGGTCAATAAAATCACCAGATTTTGATCGCGGAGGTTGGATACTTATTTCTCCGTTGTTATGAATCCTGGCATTCATGAAGATGTTGAACGGCACGAAAATCTGTCCGGATTGAATCCCAAATTGAGCTAAATTATTAGACAGATTATCAAAACAATTTGGGTGGGCATCCGTGACTCCATAGGTGATCTCAAACATTTTCTGGTCGCACGGAGCAAAAATGAAACAGTGCTGCCCAACTTTATCTTCCATGATCGTCCACATTGGATTGCTCTGGTCAGAATAGAGCACATCACCAGTCGAAAAATAAATTCTGTTGTTGAGATCCATCGTCCTCGGTGAGGAAAGGTATTCCTGGGGATCTTCTTTTGAATAGCTGACCAGGTCAACGACCTGGCCTCCCTCAACAGTGATCACTCTCAGCACTTGGCGTTTCTGGATTTCCAAGACCAATCCTGTGTGTGGTTCTAACCGAAAAGAATCAATTATTTTGTATCTCTGGTCTGAATTCATGACAATCCTTCAATGATTGCAGGAATTTTACCTTAGGTTGCTATGTTTACTTGGGGCAAGGTCTTATCGCAAATCTCGAATATCATTTGTTGTAATTCGAGGTTTTGTTCCCGGAGCATCAGTTTCTGCTTTGCCGATAAGATACAATTATCTCACCGGGTTCGTCAGGATATTGAAAGGTTATATCACCTACGATGTTGAGTTAAGGAAGGTGAATGGATATGCAGATCAAACCACCCATGTTGGGGGATATTTACCAGGCAGAATACCTGATCCG
>JBFFEL010000071.1:0-18781 GCA_041558875.1 Anaerolineales bacterium | reverse complement strand
TGAGGGCGGTAGGTGCCGATGATGAGAATTCTGCTGCGGCCGATGCGTTTCCCCAGATGAAAAAGTAAACTTAGTGAAGAGGAATCCGCCCAATGCAGATCCTCCAATATTAACAGCAGTGGGCGCGCATCTGACAGGGTCTGTAAGACATCGGTATACTCCTCGAAAATACTAGATTGTTCGAGTATGTCCCTCCGGGCTAGTTCCCGACTGCTGGCCAATGCGAATTGGATCTCATCCCTGGTGGCAGTATCAATCGACCCATGATAGGCGATGCGGCTGGCAATTTCCTGGGAAGGGACAAATTTATCAATCAAATTCGGACCATGGGAAACTAGTATTTTGAGTGCAGACGGCAAAAAATTCCAAATGCGAACAGCTTGAGCCCTGGTCAGGTTGCCAGCAGCCCACTGGGTCTCAATCCCCCCAGCGAGCATGCTCAGGATATCGCGAAACGGCAGGAAAGGATCACCCATTCCGGTGATCGCATCACAGCTGCCCTTGACAACAATCAATTCGGGATTAGATTCCTGCGCCAATTTGGCGAATTCGGTGGACAAGGAGGTCTTACCACGTCCCACATCGCCAGAGACGAATCTTGTACTGCCCGCGCCCGAAAGCATGCTTTGCATGGATCGGTTGAGCTCCTGAAGCTCATTTTCCCGGCAGACAAAAGGAACAATTCCGATCTCATCGGGTTGAACATCTTCAATCAGGAAATCAGGCAGCGCTTCAACTTTAACCACTTCTTTGGTTTGAGTGCCTGCGCCATCGCCAGAGATGCGATCAATCCCCAATCCCAGATGTTCTGTAATTCTGTCCAGCTCATTCAGCACATCCAGCGCAGAAAATGGTCGATCATCTCGATTCTTGGACAATAATCGCAAGACGAGAGAATCTAATAAGGCCGGGATCTGTGGATTCTTCTCGCTTGGCGGGACGACTGGTTGCTTGATATGCTGCGATATCACCGCCAACATGTTATCTGCGAAGAAGGGCAGTTCACCAGTGAGCAGCTCGTACATGATGACACCCAACGCATAAAGATCAACCCGGTGATCGAATTGCTCACCTAGCGCTTGTTCGGGAGCCAGGTAAAAAACGGTGCCAACGATCTCCCCTTCCATTGTGACCCTGGAGATACCAGACCAGGCAACACCAAAATCCATCAATTTGGCTGTGCCATCAGGCAGTAAAAACACGTTCTCGGGCTTGAGATCACGATGGACTATACCGTGATTGTGTGCATGATCCAGGGCAATGCAAATTTGACGGCTGATGGAGATCACCTGGTCAACAGGGCGAGGCATAACGGTCGAGAGTGGCTGCCCTTCAACCAGCTCCATGACAATGAAAGGAGAACCTCGGTAGTCACCCGCATCATAAACCGAGACGATATTGGCGTGATTCAGTCTGGCAACGGCCTGGGCTTCAGACATCAACTGCAATTGAATCTCTGAATCGAGACCGGCTTTGGTTAATACCTTAATGGCTACATCACGATCGAGCAAGTCATCATGACTCCAAAAGACAGCTCCCATACCACCACGGCCAATTTCTGCCACAACGCGATAGCGCTGGTTGATTATTTCACCAATCTCGATCAAATCTGCGCTCCTAAACATACCCCATTAATCCGGATTTCCAGGTTCGGGTAATATCTGGAATTAGGAAAACCATAAAAAGCAAATAATGTAATTACCTTTCCAATCCAACTTTCCCCCCGAAGATTTTTATCAACTCCACTCCACATAGCTTAACTCTAGCCAGAAATCAATGTTTAAAGACACACGCTTCATTCATAAATAATTTCTAGTAGACCTCAAATCCTCCTGCCTACAGGGGCAAGCGATTCGCTCATTCGTCCAAATTTTATGCTGAAAATCTGATCTGCTGCAGAGATAATTGGAATGAATAAATCAAGTAAATTATATCTTAATTTGTTAACATTCCATTTTGGCGAGGGAGACAAGAAGAGTTCATAAATTCCTATAGTCCATTCGCTAGCATAAAATTGATGGTCCATGATAGGTAATACTTCAGAACTGTGGTAATCAGAATTCCCTACCAATGTTCTTTTCGGCCATCAAACTCAGCGCTTCATAAACCATAGCGTGTGGAGGGATGGACCAGATCTCGCTGCCTTTTTTCTCCAACAGACGCCTCACGGTGATCATGGTTACTTCTCCTTATCGATCAATCAATCATCCATTGATATTTACCGGACTGATAAATTGTTACTCCACCTGCAATTTTTCTTCGCAAACCAAAAAAGTGATTTCCTGAAGCTCGAATCCTATACATCTAATATATACCAAAAATGTCCTAATTGCAATTTTGTGACAGATAACGCGAACCAGTGACAGCGCATTATGGTCCCTAAAGAATGGAGAGACCGTCAAATGAATTTAATATATAATGGAATTTGCACTCGATTAATCAAGTGAGTTGGCCAATACCATCACAAATCGCATTATTGGGGAAATGAGGAGCAAAGATGAACGATCGAGATCCCAACCTGGAAGAAGATGCCTACATGAACCTGCATCGCCAGATACCTGGTGAACCTGAGCCGAGGTTTGAAGAAGCCTCCATGCTGGAGAAAGTATGGGGCCGCCGCTGGGGAGTAAACAATGACGTGGGACTCCTGCATTCCGTCCTTGTCTCTCGTCCCGGTCAAGAATGGCAGGTTATGATGCGAGGGGGTGAATATGATGAAAGTGCGCAAGCCTGGATCGGTCCAGACAAGATGTGGTACTGGAGCGACCATGAGAGGCCTGATCTCCCCAAGGCACGGGCCCAACACGATGGTTTAGTGAAAGCGCTTGAGGCCGAGGGCGTGGAAGTTATCCACCTCGAGGGACCTCTCGCGAATATGACCAAATCAGTTTTTACCAGGGACCCCGCGATCATCGTCGATGGAGGGGCGATCATCTGCCGCATGGGAGTCAGTTACCGGCGTGGGGAAGAGCTGCCCTTCACGCGCACGCTGGCTAAATTGGGTATGCCCATTCTGCACACCGTTCACGGGGATGGCCTGATGGAAGGAGGCAGCTTTGTCTGGCTGAAACCGGATCTAGCCGTGGTGTCAATCGGTCACCGCTGCAACCAAGAAGGAGCTCGCCAGATCAGTGAGGTACTGCAGACATTGGGTGTCCAGCTATTGTGCGTGGACAATACGGGATATGGACTGCACATCGATGGATCATTTGTGATGGTGAATGAAGATCTAGCCATAGCTTTCGTCCAGGATCTACCCTGGTGGTTTTTAGCCCGGCTCAAAGAATTGGGCATTCACATTCTGGATGCCGACCTCCAAGATGGAGCATTTGGGGTTAACTGTCTGGCTGTAAGCCCGGGACGGGTACTGATGTCTGCTCATGCTGAACGCAGCGCGGCACGACTGGAAAAAGAAGGGATTGAAGTAATTTTGGTTGAATATGACGAGCTGCACAAGAATGGAGGCGGCATCCACTGCTCAACGCTGCCCTTAATCAGAGATAAGGTATGAACCAAAATCTACGCATCAATGGGGAACGATTACTATCCCGCCTGGCAGAAATGGCTCAGATCGGTGTTACAGAAAAGGGCGGTGTCTGCCGGGTGGCGCTGAGCGATGAGGATAAGGTAGGACGAGATTTATTCATCGAATGGTGCCAGGCAGCGAACTGCAATATTGCGGTTGATCAAATAGGGAATATTTTCGCCCGCAGGAATGGGAGCAATGAAGATTTTCCCATGATCCTGACCGGTAGTCATCTTGATAGCCAGCCAACAGGTGGAAAATTTGATGGCGTGTATGGCGTCCTCGCAGCCTTAGAAGTCCTGGAGACCTTGAATGATCATGACATTACTACAACCCACCCTGTAGATATCGTCTCCTGGACAAATGAAGAAGGGGCGCGCTTTGCTCCCGGTTTAACTGGATCTGGTGTTTATACAGGAGTATTTGACCTGGAGGAGGCATACGCCTGTGTTGATAAGGATGGTTTTACCCTGGGAGAGGAGCTGCAAAGAATCGGGTATGCTGGAAAAGCAACACCTGGCAGCAGATCCATCAAAGCCGCCCTGGAAATCCATATTGAACAAGGACCGATCCTGGAAGAAGAGGGTATTCCGATTGGGGTGGTACGCGGCGTGCAAGGGATGTACTGGTATGACCTAGTATTTGAAGGACAGGAGGCACACGCGGGCACCACCCCGATGGAACGCCGGAAAGATCCGGTAGCCGCTGCTGTAAGCGTGATAGAAAAGATCTATCAGCTGAATGAGAACTATGCACCGGAGGGAAGGGCTACTTTCGGGGACTTCATTATTGAGCCTGGTTCTCGGAATACAGTCCCCGGTAAGCTGACAGTTACCTTGGATTACCGGCATCCTGAAGAAGCAGTATTGCGCACAGTGGATAGAAATATACGATCGATTGTGAACGCAGAAAGCGAAACACGAAGGATAAAGGGATGGGTCGACGAAATTTGGTACATGCCTCCAGTCATATTTTCCCCTGAATGTATCGCTGCGGTTCAGCATGCTGCTGACCACCTTGGTTATTTCTCTAGGGAGATGGTTAGCGGTGCTGGACACGATGCCATGTACTTGGCTCAGGTTGCCCCAACCGGGATGATCTTCATCCCTTGCGACAACGGTCTCAGCCACAACGAGCTGGAAAACGCCCAACCCGAAGACCTGATCGCAGGGGGCAACGTGCTGCTGCATGCGATACTTGAATTAGCAAATCCCCAGGTGAACTGACGATACCTTAATCATCAAAACTCATTATTCCACTAAAAATGGAGCTTTCATGGCGGAAGACATCGCTATTTCACGAAACGGACCATCTCGCAAGCAGGTGGTGATTATTGGTGGTGGGGTAATAGGCTGCAGCATCGCTTACCATCTCACCAAGCTAGGCTGGAAAGACATCTTGCTGTTGGAACGCAAGCAGCTCACCGCTGGCACCACCTGGCATGCAGCTGGTCTGGTGGAAGCGGGAGGATTCTACGACGGGACGAAGATCGAGATGGCGAAGTACACCCGCGAGCTGTATCAGGTCTTGCAGGAGGAGACCGGCCAATCGACTGGGTACCATCCCGTGGGCTACTTGGAATTTGCCTGCTCCCCATCGCGACTGGAGGGGCAAAGAAGGATAGCCGATTTCGACCGTGGGTTTGGAGTCAACGTTCAGGAGCTTTCTCCAGCAGAAGTCAAGCAGAAATGGCCGCTGGCTTATACTGAAGACATCCTGGCTGGTTTTTTCACTCCTGGTGATGGGCGGGTAAACCCGATTGATGCCACCATGGCGCTGGCGAAGGGCGCCAGGATGGGAGGTGCAGAGATCATTGAAGAAATCGAAGTCACCGCTTTCAAACAGAATAATGGTCGGGTGAGCGGTGTCATCACCGACCAAGGGGAGATCGAAGCGGAATACGTGGTCAATTGTGCCGGCATCTGGGCGCACCAAATCGGCAAGATGGCCGGGGTAAACGTCCCGCTGCAAGCTGCTGAGCATTACTACCTGATCACTGAGCCAATCGCAGGAATCCAGGCTGATTTGCCCGTTTTGGTCGATCTCGACCGCTATGCCTATTACCGAGAAGAGACTGGTGGTTTGCTGCTGGGATTATTCGAACCAGTGGCTGTTCCTTGGGGTGTGGATGGCATCCCGGAGGATTTCAGCTTTGGGGAGATCCCTCCCAATTGGGATCGGATGATGCCATATATCGCAGAAGCCATGAAACGCATCCCTGTCATGGAAACCGCCGGAATCCATAAATTCTTCTGTGGGCCGGAAAGCTTCACCCCAGATCTGGAGCCGCTGATGGGGCATGCCCCTGAGCTGGACAACTTTTATGTCGCAGCAGGTTTCAATTCTTTGGGCATTCTCCTCGGTGGGGGAGCGGGCAGGGTGATGGCCCAATGGATCGTGGACGGCACCCCTGATGTGGATGTGAGCGAAATTGATATCGCCCGCATGCTCCCCTTCCAGAACAACCGCAAATACCTGCAAGACCGTACCGTTGAGATGTTGGGTTTCATGTTTGAAGATCCATTCCCTAACCGGATATACGAATCGGCACGAGATGTACGTAAGTCAGCCTTCCATGAACGGATGGCAAGAGCAGGAGCTTATTTCAGCACATATGCCGGCTGGGAATACCCAGATTGGTTTGCACCAGAGGGTGTCGAGCCCAAAGTTGAGTATTCCTGGGGACGACAGAACTGGTTTGAATACCAGGCTGCGGAGCACAAGGCGGCCCGCGAGGGGGTGACGATCATGGATTATTCCGTGATGGGCAAGATTTTGGCACAAGGGAGAGATGCAGGATCTGCGCTTAACCGAATCTGTGCGAATAACGTCGCGGTGCCGGTGGGACGCAGCGTTTACACCCAATGGCTGAATGAGCACGGCCGGATCGAAGCAGACCTGACCGTGACACGCCTGGCAGAGGATCAATACCTGGTCTTATCCGGGGATGGCATCATTACACAAGTCATGGCCTGGTTGCGACGCAACATTCCTCCAGAGGCGCATGTAACCTGCACCAACATCACTTCGGCTTACAGCGTCCTGAACATCCAGGGACCAAAATCGCGCGATTTCTTGAACCAGGTTACAACAGCTGATCTATCCAATGAGGCGTTTCCATTTCTGACTTCCCAGGAGATAGATATCGGTTATGCGCCAGTCAGGGCGATCCGCATCACCTACGTAGGTGAGCTGGGATGGGAGCTGTACATCCCCACGGAGTTCTCACTGCACGTTTATGATACGCTGATTGAAGCAGGAGATGAATTTGGCTTGAAACATATCGGGCTGCAAGCCTTGGATACGCTGAGATTGGAAAAGGCTTACCGAGATTACGGCAACGATATTGATAACCTGGATACACCCCTGGAGGTTGGCTTGAAATTCTTTGTTGATTTCGAAAAACCAGGCGGGTTCATCGGCAAAGAGGCGCTATTGCGGCGGGAGGAGGCGGGTCTCAAATATCGCCTGGTGCAATTCTTATTGAACGATCCCGAGCCGCTACTCCACTATGGTGAACCCATCTATCGGGATGGACTGCGGGTTGGCTATATCATGTCGGGTGGCTATGGGCACACTTTAGGCGCTGCGGTGGGAGTGGGACCGGTTGAAAATGAGGCCGGGATAGCCACAGTAGATTACATCATAAACGGCGAGTATGAGATTGAGGTGGCAGGAGTGCGGTATCCGGCGAAGGCTTCCTTGAGGCCAATGTATGATCCAAAGCTTTTGAGGGTACGAATTTAATGGTTGGTGGAATCTCTTATAAGATATTAGGTTGCGGGAAGGAATAAACTTCTAATCTGGATATTAGATATTGGATAATAGATATTTAAAATTAGCAATTGCGATTCACAAATCGTCAAAAGCCATTCCGCGTGATCAGAGCAGCGTGGACTTCACTGATAACGTAGATGAATGACATACCGAGGAACGTTAGCTTCACAATCAGATTATGAAAAGCAAATCCCTTCTTCCGGTCGATCCATCGATATGCCCACTATGCGGTAAGCCGAACCATTGCGCAATGGCAGCTGATCCCGCTGCTAAAGATTGCTGGTGTGGGGAAAAGAAATTTCCCCGTGAGCTGCTTGAACAGATTCCCGAAGAGACGGTTCGCAAGGTATGTATCTGTCAAGAATGTCTTCAGAATTATCTTAATGAACAAGAGATTTCCGATGCGTCCTATCAGGCAGCAGAATCCAATTCATGAAGATCCAATCTGCTTCCTGTATTAACTGTCGCAGTTATTGTCAATATATTGTCAAACCAAACCACGGGTAGTCCTGATTTCCCTTTTTCAAATTCGAATTTTCTGGTAGAATCATCTTTCGTGCATATTAAGATAATCAAAATCCACTTCGTGGATTAACTCGAAAGTAAGGAATTAAAGATGAACGATTATCCGTGGAAAGAATTGCTTGTTGAAGCAAGCGTCAACTACGTGATGGAAGAAGATGGTGAACTGGTGATCATCGAGAAGGTCCCAGCCCGGGTTAACCCGGAGACTGGCGAACAGCTGCTCTCAACAAAAACGATTCAACGCCTGCGGGAGATGATCAAAGAACGCAAGAAACCCATCCGCATCATCAAAACCCCGATTTATGAATTTCCCTCTTAAGCGATTTTTTTTGACATTCAAATTGGTATTCGAAAAATCGAGTTTCTTTGAGAAACTCGATTTTTTATTGTCGTATTATCCGTTCTTTGACTGGGGCGAAGCTCCTACGGTGGATTGGACAGGGACCTAGATTATCTAGAGCTGCCAAGTGTCGGGAAGTAGCATACCCCTTATGATCCACAAAATGATATCCCGGAAATTCAGAATCGAGTTCAATCAGGCGTTCGTCACGAGCCGTTTTGGCGAAGATCGAAGCTGCGGCAATGCTCAGCGATCGTTGATCGCCTTTGATTAAATTCGTTTGGGGAATTTTAACCTCCGGCAGGAATAAATAATCAAGCAAAAGGTGTTCTACGGACAGGCCAATCTTTTGCATCGCGCGCTGAGCAGCTAGGCGAGTGGCAGGAATAATCCCCCATTGATCTATCTCGATGTGAGAAGCGAATCCCACCCCCCATGCTTGTGCCCCCCGACGAATGACCGCCGCCCATTCTTCCCGTTGAGTAGCGGTCAATTGCTTTGAATCGTTCATTCCCTTCAGATCTTCCGGAATAGATCGCGATACAGGTAGAACAACCGCTGCTGCAGTGACTGGACCTGCAAGAGCGCCGCGCCCGGCTTCATCGATGCCAGCAATTATTTCGATGCCGGCCTCCCAGAGGGGTTTCTCGAGGCTGAGATCAGGTGTTGGCGGCAGTAAGCTCGGATCAAACCGCCTGCTCATTTTCGATTCTGGCGGTCTGCAAGCCGGATTTTGAAGATGTCAAGCGCCATTCGTGCCGAATCTTTCACAACGCTGATGTGGCTATCAGGGTTGAAGTACCAAGGGATGGGGATTTCCTGAATGCGATAGCCGCGCTGCTGGGCAAGATAAAGGATTTCAACATCAAAAGACCAGCCGATGATAGTCATATCTTCGAACAATCCTTCGACAATATCACCCCTAAAACACTTGAATCCACACTGAGTATCATTTAATGTCGGCAGGGCCAGCACCCGGATTAGGGTATTAAACACGCGGCCAACCAAGTGCCGATAAGCGGGTTCATTATAGCGCACTGCTCCTGGCGCTTCACGAGAAGCGATGGTGATATCAGCATCTGGCAAGGCAGGTGGAAAGAAGCGATTAATCTCTGTCACCGGCATCGAGAGGTCTGCATCACACATGAAACGATATTCACCGGAACTGGCGAACATACCCTTCTTCACTGCGATGCCCTTACCACGTTGGTGTTCTTGAAGGACCACAACTGGCAATTCATCGCTGTGGAAGCGAGCCGCAAATTCTTCAGCTACTTCAAAGGTTTTATCCTGGCTAGCGTTTTCAACAACCAGGATTTCTGAAGGGTAGGATTGGGATTTTAAAAACGCAAAGACCTGCTCTAAAGTGCCTGGCAGGCGCTGTTCTTCATTGAAGGCAGGGATGATGACTGAGAGAAAAGTTTTTGACAATTGTGTTTACTCTGATTAATTATCATTCAAGTAGAACCAACAATAATCACTGCAGTAACAATGACTGTAATCAACATAAAAACAGCTAAAATAAAGAGAAGAATCCACTGCCAGACCTTTAACTTAAAATCGCCATATCCTACCACATCTGAAGGAGGTTTGAGAGAGCCAAAACTCTCATTGCTTTTCATACGAGAAGGTTTTGATTTGGTCAAGAGTTCAACGACGTGGTGAATCTCCATCGCATCCAAGACCGTCTTCTCCTCATTAAAAGTTGCGGCATAACCGGTAACACCATCAACATGGAGCAACCGAATGGGAGATTCTGGGGCATCAATATGGACTCCTGGTTGGGCAAAAAACAAAACGGCTTCCGGTTCATCCAGATAAATGCCGTTCTCTCCAAGATAATCAATAATCGCCCGCGACATTAGCTCAGTGCGCCTGACCAGATTTGGGCGATGAATTTTATAGCGCTTGTCTTTTTCAGCTAATTTATACCAGTTCTCTCCCTTCACCCGGAAAATTCCTTTCACCGCACTGGCATAAATGGTGCGCACGCCAGTCGGTCCGACGAGAACCAGCGGGACAGGCAATGAGAATCTGGGTAGAGCAACGTTGCTGATCATCGTATAAGTGTTGTCCAAGGCATCGCCTAAAATTCTAACAAGCACACTTTGCGCCTGGATGTCTCGATCCCATGACCAACCGAACCTCCAGATACCAGTGGCTCTGTCAGTGATGCTATTTGCCCCTCCATCACCACCTATTGGAGATCTTTCGATTACTTTCATTATGCGCTCCGATCATAATTGGGCTAGGAGCTCGATAACCGATTAGCTGAACTGGTGAGATCACTTAAGTAATTCTCAATTAACTCAATATTTTGGGATATCAAGTTCATCCGGTAATCATTAAGCTGCTGCCGTGAAATATGCACGAAAACATTCGATTCCATTCGCTCTTCCGAATTTAGCATCCTGTGGAAGGCTGCAGGATCTATACCATGACGGGAGGCAAACACTTCGATAGTCCTGATATGTTCTCCAGATTGAAGTTGAGCGGACAAATAATCACGCCATTGGATTAAAGATTCATCCTGGACGAAAGAAAGCCATTGGCGAGGAATTACGTTTTGGAGAGCAGAGATCACCTCTGGTGGCAGTGAGGCGATCACCTTTTCATCCAAGTAAGATCTCAAGACGTTATGCAGGTAGAGCCGCTGTGAAAAAGTTTCCCAGGCCTGATAAGGACCAAACACCGGTTCAAATATATCTTTCACCCATATCCAATCAGCCTGGAGATGGCAGAGATAACCGGCGATGAAGGCCGCTTTTGATGGCTCACTGCTTAAGGGTTGGATTTCTCGTGAGTATTCAGATTGCAGCTTCATCCAGGGAGCCTGCCCATCGGGGGGGATAGGCACAGTGAAGAAATGTGTTGCCGACCTTTTTTGACCAGAGACCACCTGAACATCCGGGGCTGTATTGCCAAGCAAAAAAGCACCCAGGTTTTCAGACAGAAGGCTCCGTAAATCCGGATCCAAAGCTGGATGCTCACATAAATCACGAGCAATACTCAGATGGTAAAAGGGAGTGGGCACAGGTGGATAATTAGATGAGCGGTACACCTTCCAGGTTGTCGGTTTTGGCTCCGTTATCCCCTGCAACCAATATTTCCCGTTGATCAGTCTTGATTAACTTTATTTGATAGGAAGTCTCAAATGTGCTGCCGTAATATGGGATTCTCTCCCCCGTGACGAGATTCATTCCGGAATTTATTTTGTCGATCAATTCCTGCCGGTCGAGCTGGATGTGGTCCGACCAGATCTTCCCACGCCGCAGGAAGCCCCGTACCCACAAAATTTGTCCCTGATCGTCGTAACGCACTGCCTGAATCACGCCATCGATTTTGTTTTTTGCCATATATGTACTCCGAGGTGAGGTATTGTGTTGAATCGATGAAATAAAAGAAACGTGAAACGTGGTCAGACAGACCGATTTCACGATTCACGTATCAAACCCATACTCCATAGTCGGGGTGAGCGGACTTGAACCGCTGACCTCCGCGTCCCAAACGCGGCGCGCTGCCATCTGCGCTACACCCCGAGTGGGGAGAGTATAATGCGATTTGTACCAATAAGTCAAGACTTTTGCAATTGGTATATAAATATGGTAAACTCAGCCCAGAAATCGAAACGAGGTATGCTCAATCAAGTGTGTTTATGAGTACTAGAAAAACCTTGATTACAAGTGGGGAGGACGTCATCCGACGGTCCTCCCCACTTCTATTTTTACCGGTATTTGGGGATAGATATTGAGATATTTCCAGGTAGATGTGGAGGCGGAATGACAACAAAATATGTTTTTCTTACTGGTGGTGTTGTAAGTTCTGTAGGCAAAGGAGTCACCGCGGCGGCGATCGGTCGCTTGCTAAAGGAGCGCGGTTTTTCTGTATCGGTGCAGAAACTGGACCCTTATATTAACGTGGATCCAGGGACAATGAGCCCTTACCAGCATGGTGAAGTGTTCGTGCTGGCGGACGGTGCGGAAACCGACCTGGACCTGGGTCATTACGAACGTTTCATTGACATCAGCCTCAACCGGGTATGCAATGTCACAACCGGGCAGGTATACGCGGAAGTGATCGCGAAAGAAAGACGTGGAGATTACCTCGGAGGCACTATACAGGTTATCCCGCATATCACCAACGAGATCAAAAGAAGGATCGGCCTGGTTTCAAAAACAACGGACGCCGAGATCGTGCTGGTTGAAATTGGCGGCACTGTGGGTGACATTGAATCGCTGCCCTTCCTGGAAGCATTACGGCAGATGAGGACGGATGTTGGCCGGGAGAACAGCGTCTATGTACACGTGACCTGGCTGCCCCACATCGGTGCTACCAGTGAGCTCAAAACTAAACCAACCCAGCACTCTGTCCGCGAACTGCGTTCAATCGGTATCTCCCCAGACGTGATCATCGCCCGTTCCGATCACCACGTTGATGGTGATCTGCGAGAAAAGATCGCCCTGTTCTGCGACGTTGACCTACGCGCAGTCGTTCCGATGATCACCACACCGATTTTGTATGAAGTCCCTTTGCTGATGGATAAAGCCGGCGTGGGAGATTTTCTGATTGAGCGTTTGGGATTGACTGCCCGCAGCCAACCAGATTGGACAGATTGGGAGCACATGGTGCAGGAAGTACGGCGCGACAAACCCACCGTACGTGTGGCTTTGGTTGGAAAATATATCGAACTCCAGGACGCGTATATGAGCGTTCGCGAGGCACTCTTACACTCTGCTCTCTCATTAGGCATTGAAGTCATCATTGATTGGGTGCATTCAGCAGAGCTAGAAAAGGGACGCAGCTGGGAAATAGTCAGAGCAGCCGATGGCATCATTGTCCCTGGCGGATTCGGTGGTCGGGGGATCGAGGGAAAAATCCAGGCCGCACGCTATGCACGCGAGAACAAAATCCCCTACCTTGGTCTGTGCCTGGGAATGCAGCTGATGGTAATCGAATTCACCCGCCACGTATTAGGCGATGAAGAGGTCAATTCGACTGAATTTGATCGCGGCACCAATCACCCGGTGATAGACCTGATGCCAGACCAACGTGATATCGCCGATATGGGCGGCACGATGCGCCTCGGATTGTACCCCTGCGAACTTCAGCCCGGAACAATCGCCAAAGGCGCCTACCAGGAAGATGTGATCGATGAGAGACATCGACATCGTTTTGAGTTCAACAACGCTTATCGCGACCTTTTACAGAATGCAGGGATGCGCTTTTCTGGAATTTCGCCGGATGGGCGGCTGATCGAGATCGCTGAACTTGTTGACCATCCATTCATGCTTGGGACGCAATTCCATCCAGAATTCCTTTCCCGCCCGAACAGACCCCACCCACTCTTCATGGCTTTCTTAGAAGCTGTGGTAGAGCAAATGAGTGTCTCCAAACCAATCGAGGTAGATACAAGCACAATCAACACGACTTAGATCTAAATTTTTATTGCTTGTGCAGGTATATTTCAACGCGCAAGGAAGGCGTTATCTGAACTAATTATCAAATGCAATGAGGTGAAAAATGAAATCAACAGTTGAGGGATTAACTGCGCGCCAGATTTTAGATTCGCGCGGCAACCCGACAGTCGAAGTGGAAGTCTGGCTCAGTGATGGCAGCTGGGGAAGAGCCGCAGTTCCATCAGGGGCATCGACCGGTGTACACGAAGCACTCGAACTTCGTGATAAGGACCAAGACCGCTATGGCGGGAAAGGAGTCCTGAAGGCGGTCAATAATGCCAATGGCCCGATTGCAGAGATGTTGGTCGGAATGGATGCGACCCAGCAGAAAGAGATCGATATGAAGATGCTCGAGCTGGATGGCACCCCAAACAAATCCAATCTCGGCGCAAATGCGATTTTAGGAACCAGTCTGGCAGTAGCCAAGGCAGCCTCGAATTCATTGAAGTTACCTCTATATCGCTATATCGGGGGTGTTTACGCGCATGTCCTCCCAGTTCCCATGCTGAATATCCTCAATGGAGGCGCACACACGGGGTGGCAATCAACAGATGCCCAGGAATTCATGGTTATGCCGTTCGGCGCAGAGAGTTTCTCCGAGGCTTTGCGTTGGGGATCGGAGATTTATCAAAAGCTCAAGCAGGTACTCAAAGAACATGGATATACTGCCCTGGTTGGTGATGAGGGTGGATATGCACCCGCACTCAAAACCAATGCCGAAGCAGTCGAAGTTATCCTGGAGGCGGTCGAGAAAGCTGGTTATAAAGCTGGTGAGCAGGTGGCTATCGCCCTTGATCCGGCGGCTTCTGAATTCTATGAGACCGAATCAGGGCTCTATAATTTGCGACGCGAGGGAAAGAAATTGACCAGCGAGGAAATGGTGGCTTTCTGGAAATCCTGGGTAGACCAATACCCAATTGCTTCGATCGAAGATGGCCTCGCCCAGGATGATTGGAAAGGGTGGCAGCTGATGGTTTCCGAAATGGGAGATCAGCTCCAAATTGTGGGTGATGATTTGCTGGTTACAAATCCTGAGAGAGTGCGACGCGCCATCAATGAACAGGCCGCCAATGCATTACTTGTGAAGCTAAATCAGATAGGTACACTAACAGAGACGATCGAAGCAGTTGAATTATGCCAGCGATCTGGATGGCGGGCAGTAACATCCCATCGTTCAGGAGAGACCGAGGATGCAACTATCGCTGACTTGGCGGTTGCGCTCAACATGGGCCAGATCAAGACTGGCGCTCCAGCCCGATCCGACCGGGTCGCGAAATACAACCAGCTTTTACGCATCGAAGGTGAACTCGGTGATACGGCCGTTTATGCTGGCTGGTCGGCACTAAAAGTTAACGCACTGGAATAGCCGTGAGTTTGTGATTGAAACAATAAATTTGTCATTGGAATCTATTTTTGGCCCTCACCCAACCCTCTCCTATTCATGGGAGAGGGTTATTTTATCGGGGATTACAAATCCCCTCTGAGCAAAGATTAACCTCGGTATTTTTCCGCTCTCGCAGGATTTGTAATCCTGCGCACCAGAATATTTTGGATAAGTAAATCCTCTCCCGTGCTGGGGAGAGGATATTGATTGCACCCTAAATTTGGAGAATAATAAATCTGATAAGGTTATTCAGCCGATTCGTTTTCCTCCTCAACCTCTTCGCTGGTAGAAACTTCTTCAAATTCCTCAAGCTCCTGCTCAGGTTCCTGGAGGAACTCAACTTCCTCAAAGGTTTCAGGCTCATATATTTCTTCGCCATCATCACCAGCCAGGGGACGCAGGGCCTCGTCCAGGGTCAGATGTTCACGGCGCATACCAGGGGCAGGAGTCCCACAATAAGGGCAGATATTCCAAGGCAGCTCCATTAACTTACCACAATGATGGCAATTCTTACGCAATTTGGTGTGGCAATTGGGGCAAATCGACCAGTTGTCCTTGATCCGGCGCCCACATCCCGGACAGAGGGGACTTTCTTCAATCGCCTGGAGTAGGGCTTCCTCCTCAAGAGTTTGCTGATATTCATCTTCAAGGGTTTGAGCAGGCCGCAGGATGAGATAAATCAGGATCCCAGGCAGGAAGAGCACAGCTACCACCAGAACTGCCAGAATTCGCGAGAGTGGATCCCGAGCTCTAGCCTTAATATCTCGGTAGGTCCAGAAAATTAAACTCAACCAGAGGGCAACAATAAATGCTGCCGCCCAGGCAGACAAGATTAAGAAAAAATCACCTAAAGCTGAAGGATCAAAATTCATGGAGCACTTGTGGGAAAAATTATAGCATGGATGCGGTTTGGTACCCAATTACGCTTGCTTTGTATTTTGTCTTGATGTATATTCATTAATCAGAGGGATAAGTAATGAGATTATGAAAGGGGATTTCCGTGAACGATGAGAACACCGCCTATCGAATTACAGATTTCGCAGAATCCGAAAGACCACGTGAACGCTTAGCGCGCCTGGGGCCAAAATCACTCTCAAATGCGGAGCTATTAGCGATTCTGCTGAGGGTAGGAGTAAAGGGAGAGAATGCGGTGCAGGTTGCCCAACGTCTTTTGAACACTCTCGGTGGAATTATTGGGCTGCACCGGGCGGCCTTTGACGAAGTGTGCGCCCAGCATGGGGTAAGTACGGCGAAAGCAGCCCAGATCAAAGCTGCCCTGGAATTGGGTTACCGGATGAAGCAAGAATCTATCGAATTGGGCAGCATCCACAGCCCGGATGAGGCTGCCCAATTAATTCTCCACGAAATGAGCGCCCTGGATCAAGAGGAGTTGTGGGTGATGCTCCTGGACACACGCAACCACTTCCTGATAACGGAAACGATCTATCGCGGTTCTTTGAACTCTTCGCAAGTGCGAGTTGGAGAATTATTTAAAAGTGCGGTTCGTCGGAACGCAGCCTCTATCATCGTCGCTCACAACCACCCCAGTGGGGATCCTACGCCCAGCCCAGATGATATCGCAGTGACCCGGGCGATTGTCGAGGCCGGCAAGCTGCTCGATATTGATGTGCTTGACCATCTTGTGATCGGCAGTGGAAATTATGTGTCTTTAAAAGAGCGGGGACTCGGATTCGGGTAATCGCAATAATTTAAAATGTCGATCGAATATGGAAAGATGAAAATTCCCCACTCGCATCTTGCCAGTCAACATCAACGCGGGTGACATCTGACATACGCGGCCCTTGGTGGAGAGCTGCAAGCAACCTTTCCAATTGCGGATGGGTTCCCTCAGCGACAACCTCCACAGTCCCATCCCACTTGTTACGCGCCCAACCTTTAGCTCCGATGCTGATTCCTCGGTCCACCACAAATGCGCGGAAGCCAACGCCCTGAACTCTGCCGTGGACGATGGCATGTATGCGGGTGGTTTCAATTTCGCTCATAATTCTTCCTTCGTTGGTCGCTTGCGACTGATGGAGATCGCTAAAATGACCGGCCCAGCAATTATTACTAATAATAATACCAGCCATGGGAGAAATTCCTGATAAGTTCTGGCAATGGTTATATCTGTGAAATTCTCTCTCCGCCAGCTGGCATCCATTTCTTCCAGGTCGATACCCAATGCTTGTTCGACTCCACCTTCGCAGTTCATCCCAGCAGCGTATGCTGCCATCAGGCGGTTGACGCCCGGTTCGCCATATTGATCGTAAATATACTGGGTAAAAGAAGTAGATTGGGCATAGCCCAGCAAACCCCTTTGGGCATCATTAGGGAAAGAATAACACAAGGAGGAGATAGGCATCAGCTGATTGGATTCAAAGGCACTGTCCAACAGGGTCTGATATTCTGGATTTGGGTACAACTCGACTAGGGAGGCCAATCCCTCATTAAACCAGGTCGGCAAGTTCGCATAAGCATGCGAATCTGTATAGTTCAATCCAATATGCATCAGCTCGTGAGGAATCTGGCGTTCCATTTCTAAACGCTGGTCAGGGCCAGGTGGCAGAGAAACGAGAATAACTCCCTCAACCGGATCGGCTTGACCAGCAAGCCAGTCCTGACCTCCATCAGGTAAAGCAGCCTGCAAAGCCTGAATATCATCATAGACGTAAACATCCATGTGTTGCGGGAAGAGCACCACCAATAATTCCTGTGTACTCATCAGAGCCTCTAACGAGACATTTAAAACTTCTTCGCCGAAAGTGAGGTCTCCGTGATACCAGTGAATTGTGAATGGCCCTCCGGCTATTGATCGCCACTGGTAGCGATTGTCCACATATTCAAAATTGTTGTGCGGGCTGGAAAAAGTTTCCCCATCAGGGGTATTCACATGGTACCAGTACTCAATATTGGAATAACCAGCCAATGGATATTCCCCAAGATCGACCTGCGCTGAAAGATTGCCGAAATCATCAAAAGAGACTTGATGAACCTGAAGGTCAGATTTCTCACCGGTCTGGATGAACAAAAGGATTTCGTCGATCTCCCCATCGAATTCAAGAGTCGCCCCGAATCTGATCTGCTCTCCGAATGTGTATTCCGGTGTTTCCGGGGTGAGATCAAAATCAACCTGGGCGTTCCCAGAGAACGGAAAAAACACCACCAGGCCAAAAGTAGAGGTGATTAGAATCTTCCAAAAGACTCGTCGATCCATCAAGCACCCAAAAATGCGAGTAAAGGCGTAATCGTCAATGGACTGAGCAAGGTGGAGGTTACAACAGCGGTAGTCACCAATGCTGGCTCAATATCAAATTCCGTGGCTAAGACGGTAGTCAGGACTGCGGTGGGTACTGCAGACTCGAGCACTCCAGCCTGGTAAGCAGTTCCTTCGAGTCTAAACAGCGCAGCCAGGCCGATCGCCAACAATGGAGAAATCACCAAGCGAAGAAGATTGGATAATCCAACGGGGAAAATATTATTACTCAATTTTGAATTGTAAAGCTGGATGCCCAACAGTACGATCATCACCGGGATGGCGGCATCGGATAATATTGATATTGTCCGGTCCAGGGGAAGCGGAAGCTGCCAATCAAAGAAGTTAAAGGTTAATGCAAAGATGACCGCGTATACAACAGGAAATTTGAAAACTCCCACGAAGGCTGATCTCAAATTCGTCTTTCCCCAGGAAGCCAGGACTACCCCCAGCGTGTATACCAGGATAGCCGAAGTGGCGAAAAAAATTGCCGCATAAGCCACAGCATCTTCTCCGAAGG